>CAJXTO010000039.1 GCA_913061245.1 uncultured Oceanospirillales bacterium | reverse complement strand
GAAGACGTTGCTGAACATACAGACCATCCATTCTGGTTTCAGGTGTACACACTGAAAGATGACGATTTCATGCGCAGACTCATGGAACGAGCCAAGGCAGCAAATTGCTCGGCGCTTGTTATTACCGTCGACCTCCAAATGCTCGGGCAGCGACATAAAGACTTAAAGAACGGACTTTCAGCACCACCGAAGCTGACAGTGAAGTCGATCGCCGACATGATGACCAAAGTCGGCTGGGGCCTTGAGATGCTAGGAACCAAGCGTCGTTTCTTTGGCAACATCGTCGGCCATGCGAAAGGAGTCAGTGATGCATCCTCACTCAGTAGTTGGACAGCCGAAGCATTTGATCAATCGCTTGATTGGAAACGGATTGGCCAGCTCATGGAAATGTGGGATGGCAAAGTCATCTTAAAAGGAATACTAGACGCCGAGGATGCGAAAAAAGCGGCTGATCTCGGCGCAGATGCAATCGTGGTGTCCAACCACGGCGGCCGTCAACTTGACGGTGCCTCAAGCTCGATTCGGATGCTCTCGCATATCGTTGATGCCGTCGGTCACAAAACAGAAGTGATGTTTGATAGTGGCATTCGATCAGGCCAAGATGTATTGAAAGCCATCGCTCTAGGTGCCAAAGGAACAATGATCGGACGCGCCTACACCTACGGTTTAGGCGCAAACGGTGAACAAGGTGTGACCGATGCACTCAAAGTGATCCACAAAGAGCTCGACACAACAATGGGATTATGCGGACGCACTCGCATTAGCGATATCGATCAGGATATCCTCATCGTTCCAGACGGGTTTCACCGTAAGTAAGTAACGGCCCCACGAAAGTGGGGTTGAGCGCCATTATTGAAGGACGCCACTCGTGTCTAATGACATCATTCTTGACCGCATCCTCGGGAGTGTTATTCCCGTATTGATTGTTGTGATTATCGGCTACGCCTACGGACGTTGGCGTCGCCCAAACATGTCAACGATGAACCAAATCAATATGGAACTCTTTGTTCCGATGTTGATCTTTTCAGTACTTGCCGCGAAGTCAGTCGACCTAACCGAGTACATCCCTCTCGCACTCGGAACGATGGGCGTGGTACTCGGATCAGGATTACTCGTCTGGCCGATCTGTAAGCTGACCGGAATTCAGCCGAAAACACTGATCCCGCCAATGATGTTTACCAACACAGGCAATCTGGCATTACCACTTGTTTTGTTGGCATTCGGTGAAGTCGCGATGCCTGCAGCGATCGTTATTTTTATTGTCTCGCAATTCATCCACTTCACGCTTGGGTTCTATATTCTTGACCACCGGGCCAAGCTACTGAATCGAATTTCTGTACCAACGATCCTAGCCACATTCGCAGGACTCGCGGTTGGATTTACGCATACCGCTATTCCCGAGCTCGTACTAGTCCCTATCGATATGCTCGGACAAATCGTCATCCCAATGATGCTGTTCTCGCTCGGCATCCGTATGCAGGACGTGACAACAAACGATCTTGGAGTTGGCGTATTTGCAGCCATTCTCTGCCCTGTCATTGGATTATTAATCGCTTACGGTCTGGAACCTCTGATGCAGCTCGATCCGTTACAGTGGAGTATCTTCATCCTATTTGCAGCGCTGCCCCCAGGTGTACTCAACTACATGGTCGCAGAGCGTTATAACCAAGAACCGACGCGGGTCGCATCGATCGTTTTAATAGGCAATATTGGCGCAATCTTTTGGATGCCACTCGCTCTCGCGCTCGCGCCACCCTTTTAACTGATCGATCGAATCCTGTCGTAATCAAAATCTGCACCTGGATCGATCTTACGGCCAGGTGCAATATCGCGATGTCCAACAATGTGGCTCGAATCGATCGCATAAGCGTCACACAGTTTTTTGCAAACCGTGTTGAGCGACTCATACTGGGCATCAGTAAAAGGCCCCTCTTCAGGCCCGATTAATTCGATACCGATACTGAAGTCATTACAGCGAGCACGCCCCTGGTATTCAGACTGCCCCGCATGCCACGCGCGTTTATCAAACGCGACAGATTGATACACATCGCCGTCCCGCCCGATGACCAAATGAGAAGACACTCGCACGTCTTTAAGCGCCTCAAAATAGGGATCGGCCTCGTGGTTAAGCGTCCCTTGGAAAAACGCCATCACAGGCAAAGGGTTCAGTAATTCAGGCGGTAAAGAGATTGCATGAATTACAATTAAGCTAATTTCATCAGTGGGTCTTTCATCAAAATGTGGGCTTGGAATCCACAAAGCTTCAGAAAAGCGATGATTCTGCATAGCACAACCGGGCCTCATCTTGGTACATTACGTCCTTTCAACCTCGGATAACACAGTGACTGCATTACCTCTTATCGTCGGATTTGGCGGCATCAACGCCGCGGGCCGGAGCTCAGACCATCAGGCATTCAGACGCCTTATCATGGATGCGCTCTCACCATCTGAAAAGGCCCGCACTGTTGACCAAATCGGAGCCCTCATTGGTATGGGCCCTGAAATTTCGATGAATGAGGCTCAAGCTCGACACGCCCTTGAGAATACACTGATCCGAAGAATTCATCCCGATTGGTTTAATCCCGATGAAATTCCTCTACATCGACTCGGTCACACCAAGGAACCAACCAGTATCTGGCTTGGACCTCTGCAAGCACCAAATCCACTGCCACAAGGATGGACAATTGGTCGCAAGGAAGGCCGTCTAACAGAATATGTTATTGAACCGAGTGACGTCTTAAAACCCTGCACACGCAAACTGTCTGTGCAGGCCGCTGGCATGGCGCCTACCGGTTTTCGACCAGATATGTTCTATCCATCAAGAAACCACCCCAGAACGCTTCAGCTAGCTTTATTCGCGCTATCTGATTGCTGGTTGAGTTCGGGGCTTCAATGGCACCAAATAAAACAACACATCGCGCCAAACCAAGTCGCCGTGTTTGCGGGCTCCTCGATCGGACAAATGGACGAATCAGGTTTTGGTGGAATGCTTAAAAGTGCGCTCCTTGGGAAGCGTACGACATCAAAGCAATTACCTCTTGGCTACCCTCAAATGCCTGCCGATTTCAGTAATGCCTATGTACTCGGCAGTCTAGGCCGTTCAGGCGCAAGCATGGGGGCGTGCGCAAGCTTCTTATACAACTTGCACAACGCGGTCGATGGGATTCAGGAAGGACGCTACAAGATCGCAATCGTGGGTGGCGCAGACTGCCCAATTACTCCTGAAGTCATTGAAGGCTTCCGTGCGATGGGAGCCCTTGCAGAAGATCAGGGGCTACGCGAACTTGATGGACTCGGCGCCCATGAAACACCCGATTACAGAAAAACAAGTCGCCCATTTGGTCTGAACTGTGGATTCACCATGGGTGAGTCGAGCCAGTACGTCATTCTAATGGATGATCAGTTAGCAATTGAACTCGGCGCAACGATCTATGGATCCGTACCCTCTGTAGCGAGCCATGCTGATGGTGGAAAGCGGAGTATTTCCGCGCCAGGAGCAGGTAACTATTTAACACTCGCGCAAGCAGCAGCAAGTATTCGAGACCTGCTTGGACATAGCGCGCTCGCGAACGAAACCCTGGTTCAAGCCCATGGAACAAGTACACCACAGAACCGAGTCACGGAATCCGATGTACTGTCGCGGGTTGCAACCGCATTCGGTCTCGATGCATGGTCAGTCAGTGCTGTAAAGAGCCAACTCGGCCACTCGCAAGGAACTGCAGGCGGCGATCAATTGGCTGTCAGTTTAGGTGCATTTGCATCACAAATTGCACCTGGTATTCAAACAACAGAATCCTTAGCTCCAGATGTCATTCAAGACGGGCTTGATTTCGTATTGAAATCGAGGGAGCAACGAATCTCAGCCGCATTGATCAATGCCAAGGGTTTCGGTGGAAATAATGCCACAGCGGCAGTCTTATCCCCGGAGGCCACCGCGGAGCTTCTCAAGTCACGTCACGGAGCAATTCACCTAGAAGGGTCTGACGAAGTGCAATCCAGACAGGAACGCTATCGTCACGAGATCGATCGAGGCACGATCGAAATCCTTTACCACTATGGCGAAAATATTGTCGAAGGTTCGGATATTGAAATGGGTCCAGATTCAATCAACGTACCAGGATTTGGAAGCAGCATGACCTTGAATCAGGCCAAAACAAAATACTCAGACTTGATCAAATCGTAGCTGCAAACCATAGACCAGCGCGTCTTCGCGCCCCGCGGCTGTCGGATAGTAATTCCGTCTTCGCCCGATTTCGTTGAATCCATGATTGAGATACATCTGCATCGCCGCTTGATTTGATTCACGAACCTCTAGAAACATCTGTCGAGCACCTTGCTCGCGTGCATCCTCGATCAGATGATTCAGCATCTGCCCACCAAACCCCTGTCCTTGAAGCGCAGGCTCAACTGACACATTCAGTATGTGCGCCTCATCTAAAGTGATCGATAAAAAAGCCTGAGAAATATGAGTTGATTCGCCAGGACGAAATCCAAGCCAGATTCTGTAGGGAACTGTCGTGCAACCACCAACGATCGCGCGCGACCAAGGAAATTCGTAGGCACGAGCCTCGAGATCACAGACCGCATCAAGATCTGATTCTTCCATCAAGCGAAACGACAGAGCTTCAGCCACGAGACTGCTCTCGCATGACTCCCCATGCGAGACGCTTCGCGTCACTTGAGACAGCAAGCTCCTCTAATGATGGGAGCACCAAGGCATCAGAAAAAATCGACGAGAGATCGATTTGAGAGACAGCGAGGGCAATGACAGGATCTGTGGAGGTGGTTTCAGCCCAACGCCGGTGCAACCATGCATCCAAAGCATCAATGGCGGCTTCATGACTATGATCCTTGATCCCTGAAATCGGCCAGTGAAAATATTGCCAATCCACATCTTGAGCGGATGGAGAAAGCGTACGCAGGAGGTCGGCACATAGTCCGGTTAAACGACCTTCCAACAGTCCACCGGCCCACTCGGGAAGTTCACACGCTAACAGCGTATCAGCAGATACCGCACTGACTAGAGTGAATCGGAGCGGCTTTTCTTCAGATGTCGGGAGGCTCACGTCAGGTGATGTGCTTGATGGATCTGAAAGGGCATCCTCCCTGACGTTTTCCTTATCAGGCGCTATGACTTCACTTATTTCAGAAACATTGGACGGACTCGAGTCGAGCGCTTGAATCAAATCGGAGGCTGTCTTCCTTGATACAGACTCAGCGGGAGTAGGCTCTGACTCAGACGCTACTCGATCAATAGGACGGTCACGAAGGACCACCACCGGGATGCCCATTGCATCCAGAATCTTACGCGATTCCTCCGGTGGCAGTGTTTGCATTAAATGCCCTCAGACTTTTGAGGGTGTTGCTTCTCTAGCGGCTTTTCAATCAAGTTGAGCGCATGCAGATACGCTTTTGCCGAAGCCACAACGATATCTGTATCGGCGCCAAGTCCATTGACAATCCGCCCTGATTTCTCAAGACGCACGGTGACTTCACCCTGAGAATCTGTCCCTGTAGTAATCGCATTCACCGAATACAATTGAAGATCACTACCAGACTTGGCAACAGACTCGATCGCTTTATACACGGCGTCAACCGGCCCATCACCTTGGGCTGACGCATCGATCTCGGAACCATCCACGCGGAGTTTCAAGTGTGCCGTCGGAGCGACTCCCATTTTTGATGTCACTGACAAATCAGCAAGATCATAACGGGCACTCTCAGCTTCCATTTTTTGAGCATTCATCAACGCCTGCAAATCTTCGTCAAAGATTTCATGCTTGCGATCAGCGAGGTCTTTAAACCGCGCAAATGCATCATTCAATGCATGATCATCTGCCAAGATGATCCCAAGTTCATCTAATCGTGACTTGAACGCAGCACGCCCAGAGTGCTTACCTAAAACCATTTTGTTGGTATTCCAACCTACATCTTCTGCACGCATGATTTCGTAGGTTTCACGATGCTTCAATACACCGTCTTGGTGAATACCTGATTCATGGGCAAAAGCGTTCGCACCAACAATGGCCTTATTCGGCTGCACAGGGAATCCAGTGACCGATGAGACAAGACGAGATGCAGGAACAATGTGCTGGGTATCGATATGCGTTTCAACGTCGACGATATCCGCGCGTGTTTTCACCGCCATCACAACCTCTTCGAGCGAGGTATTACCAGCACGTTCCCCGAGTCCGTTGATCGTGCACTCAATTTGCCGACATCCTGCACGGACAGCAGCGAGCGAATTCGCAACAGCCAAGCCTAAGTCGTTATGGCAATGGACTGAAAAAATAGCCTTATCGGAATTCGGAATCTTGGTTAAGAGCGTCCGAATGGTATCTTCAATCTGGAATGGAAGGTTATACCCCACCGTATCAGGGAAGTTACATGTCGTCGCGCCTGCATCGATGACGGCTTCAAACACACGGGCCAGGAAATCGATGTCTGATCGACCTGCATCTTCTGCAGAGAACTCAACGTCGTCTGTGTACTGGCGTGCTTTTTTTACTGCGTAAACAGCTTGTTCAATAACCTGCTCCGGTTCCAACTTCAGTTTGTGCTTCATGTGGATTGGGCTAGTCGCTATGAACGTGTGAATTCGACGGCGCGGTGCCGGCGCAATCGCTTCTGCTGCAATCTCGATATCGCGATCAAGCGCGCGCGACAAGCTACAGACGGTTGAGTCTTTTATCGCTGAAGCGACAGCTTTTACAGCTTCAAAATCGCCAGGACTCGCAACAGCAAAACCGGCCTCGATAACATCAACACGAAGCCGCTCAAGGACTTTTGCAATACGAACCTTCTCATCACGAGTCATTGACGCACCTGGGCTTTGTTCGCCATCGCGTAATGTCGTGTCAAAAATGATTAATTGATCTTTCGCCATCTTAATCTCTCCAACGACCTAAAGCCGTTTGGCTATACATACAAAAATTGAATACAAATAGAAATCGAATACGATAAAAACTGAACCGCCCATCAGGGCAGTCGGAGGCCAAGTAGAAGACTGTTATTGGCGAATTGCGTGTTCATGGCTTGAGAATGCCAATGAACGTGACATTCTGCAAGTCAGTTTTTTCTATAAAGCCCATTGAGCGTCGCTATGAGCTCATGCACCTTCAACAATACGGAAGTCGCGATCCACACCATCCGATAACGCATCCAGTGCTGCTTGATACGCGGTCGAGTCGTATGCAGCCTGTGCGTCGTTCAGCGTTGGCCATTCAACAATCACTGTCCGCTCCATCACACCTGAACCAGCCGCGTAAACCGCAGGGCCGCGAACGAGGAAGCGACCGCCTTGACTCTCAATCGCAGGCTTTGCGAGCTCAGCATAAGCAGCAAGCTTATCCGCGTCATAAATTTCACGATAACAACTAATCCAATACCCTTTTTGCATTTTTTATCCTTTGAGGTTGTATTGTTTTGATTCCACCCAGCTAGCTAACTTCATACCACCGAAGGTGCTTGAAGCCACAATACCGATCAAGATGATCATCTCGATCAAGTGATCTGTTCCGGGACGAAAAAGTAATACCAGAAGAAAGCTGACAACAAATCCGATCCCTCCGTAAATCACTTGGCGTTTCGCCTCGTTCTCTGAGACCGTCGGAATATCTTCGTCGATAATACCGCGTTTACTTTTCTTCTTTCGGCGCACGTTGTTTCCCACCAAAGCGTTCTTTAAACCAAAGTGCCGGACCGCTCAGTAGATAGAGGCCTGTAAGCAAAAAGAGCACTCGCGGCGGATCCAAAGACACAAAAGCAAAAATAAGGGCCGCAGCCATAATTGCAAGCAGAGGCACACGGGCCTTCAGATCAGAATTCTTGAACGATGGATAAGGAATCGATGACACCATCAAAAGGCCGCAGACAGCGGTTAAAACAACCATAGTCAATGCGACTGTCTCGCCTTGAATATTCGAGTCAACCAAAGTCCACACAGCCGATGCCAGAAAATAGGCAGCAGCAGGACAAGCCAACCCAATGAAATAGTTCGAATCAACGATTTCGCGCTGGATGTTAAAACGCGCAAGTCGAAGTGCGGTTCCAGCGACATAAATAAACGCAGCCACCCAGCCGAGTTTACCGAGTGCTGACAAAGACCAACTAAAGACCAAAACAGCTGGTGCGACACCGAAGGCAACCACATCGCTCAGCGAATCGTATTGCGCACCAAATTCACTTTGCGTATTCGTGAGACGAGCCACACGGCCATCAAGCCCATCGAAAAGACCCGATACAAGAATCGCGATAGCAGCTGTTTCAAAGAGCCCTGGTCCCTGATAGACAGCCCGGGTCGCAGTGATGATCGAAAAGAATCCCGCGAGCAACGCCGCTGTGGTCAGGATATTAGGGAGGAGGTAGATACCTTTAGACTGGGTCATCATGAAAAGCGGGCCCGAAGGCCCGCATTCAATTAGTTCTTGTCTTTATCAACTAACTTGTTGGCTGCAATCCAAGGCATCATTGCACGCAACTGCGCACCAACCTGCTCAATTGGATGTGCTGCATCGTTACGACGACGCGCAGTCATTGATGGGTAGTTTGTTTGACCTTCTGTGATAAACATCTTCGCGTATTCACCATCTTGAATACGACGCAACGCTTCGCGCATCGCGTACTTCGACTCTTCGTTGATCACCTCAGGGCCGGTCACATACTCACCGTACTCAGCATTGTTTGAGATCGAGTAGTTCATGTTTGCGATACCACCCTCATACATCAAATCAACAATGAGTTTCAGTTCGTGCAAACACTCAAAGTACGCCATTTCTGGTGCGTAACCTGCTTCAACAAGTGTCTCAAAGCCTGCTTTCACAAGCTCAACGCAGCCGCCGCAAAGTACCGCCTGCTCACCGAACAAATCCGTTTCGGTTTCATCTTTGAATGTTGTTTCAATAATACCAGTGCGACCGCCACCAACGCCTGAAGCGTAAGACATCGCAACATTTTTAGCATTTCCTGATGCGTCTTGATGAATCGCGACCAGATCAGGTACGCCACCACCACGAACGTATTCACTGCGCACTGTGTGACCAGGTGCTTTTGGTGCAATCATGATGACATCCAAGTCGCCACGTGGAACGACCTGATTGTAATGAATTGAGAAACCATGCGAGAACGCAAGTGTCGCGCCCTTTTTGATGTTTGGCTCGATTTCAGTCTTGTACAGATCTCCATGGAACTCATCAGGAGTCAGAATCATTACGAGGTCTGCCTGCGCAACGGCTTCAGCCACAGGAAGAACTTTCAGACCATGCGCTTCTGCTTTCGCGACTGAAGAAGAACCCGCACGAAGACCAATAGTCACGTCTACACCTGAATCTTTCAGGTTACACGCCTGTGCGTGGCCCTGTGAGCCGTAACCGATTACCGATACTTTCTTCGACTGGATAATCGATAGGTCACAATCTTTGTCGTAATAAATCTGCATGAAATGTTTTCCTCTAGTTAATTGTGTCTGCTTATACAGACAACACGCGTTCACCGCGCGCGATACCGCTGACTCCGCTTCGTACCACTTCTAAAATGGCAGAAGCACCAATCGCTTCAATAAATGCGTCTAATTTGTCACTCGCTCCGGTGAGCTGCACTGTATACATCGCTGGAGTCACGTCAACAATTTGACCGCGGAAGATATCACATGTGCGCTTCACTTCAGCACGTTGCGCACCGGTTGCCTTAATTTTGATCAACATCAACTCACGCTCGATGTGCTCACCTTCGGTAAGGTCGACCAACTTCACAACATCGATCAACTTGTTCAACTGCTTAGTGATCTGTTCGATCACTTCGTCTTCACCGATCGTTGTCACTGTTAAACGTGAAAGCGTTGGATCTTCGGTTGGGGCAACAGTCAATGACTCGATGTTATAACCACGTTGCGAGAACAGTCCGACCACGCGAGACAACGCACCAGGCTCATTTTCCATAAGAACCGAAATTATGTGTCTCACTTGGTACGCTCCGTTTTACTCAAAATCATGTCTTTCATCGAGCCGGTTTGAATTTGCATCGGATACACGTGCTCGTCTGGATCGACATAGATATCCATAAAGACCACTCGATCTTTCATCGCAAAACATTCTTCCATTTTCGACTTGAGCTCGGCTGGGTCTGTCACCTTCATCCCGACATGACCGTATGCTTCAGCGAGCTTCACGAAATCAGGCAGTGAATCAGCATAGGTTGAAGCCGCGTAGCGACCGCCATACTGCATATCCTGCCACTGCTTCACCATGCCAAGTGCTGCATTGTTCAGGTTAATGATCTTCACCGGCATGTTGTACTGAGTACAAGTCGACAACTCTTCGATACACATTTGAATCGAGCCTTCACCAGTGACAACGGCGACAGCGCTATCTGGATGCGCAAGCTGCACTCCCATCGCTGCTGGCAAACCGAAGCCCATGGTTCCCAGACCACCTGAATTAATCCACTGGCGTGGCTTGTCGTATTTGTAATACTGCGCCGCAAACATTTGATGCTGACCGACATCAGAACAAATATACGCGTCACCATTGGTCACTTCATACAGCGTCCGGATTACATCCTGTGGCATGATCTTTTCGCGACGAGTGAATCGGTCGCCAGTCCATAGACCATGCTTTTCACGCCATCCGTTGATCGTTTCCCACCAACCTTTCAAAGCGTCTTGGTCAGGCTCAACATCCATCTGATTCAGCATCTCAACCATATCCGCCAACACAGGCTTCACCGGGCCGACCAATGGTACTTCGATATGACGTACTGTCTTCTGAATCGAGGCTGGATCAATATCGATATGAACGATACGTGCGTTAGGGCAGAATTTTTTCGGATTGTTGGTGACTCGATCATCAAAACGAGCGCCAACCGCGAAAATCACGTCTGCTTGATGCATCGCTTGGTTTGCTTCGTAAAAACCATGCATACCCAACATACCGATGAACTGATCATCAGATCCTGGAAACGCGCCGAGACCCATCAATGTGTTCGTTACTGGATAGCCAAGACGTTTCGCGAGCGCAGTCAGTTCTTCGGATGCATCACCTAGTACTACACCACCACCGGCGTAAATCACCGGACGTTTGGCTTCGAGCAACAGATCAAGCGCTTTACGGATCTGGCCGGCATGCCCTTTCAGTGCCGGTGTATATGAACGCAATTTAACCGTCTCTGGATATTCAAACGGACGCTTTTCAGTCGGCGCGGTCATGTCTTTTGGTACATCCACGACGACAGGTCCGGGACGACCGGTCTTCGCGATATGAAACGCTTTTTTCATCACGCTCGGAATTTCTTCAATCGAGCGGACCAAGAACGAGTGCTTAACAATCGGACGACAGCAACCGATCATGTCTGTCTCTTGGAAGGCATCAGAACCGATCAAATGACTCGGTACGTTTCCTGAGATGACGACCAGAGGGATCGAATCCATGTACGCAGTCGCGATACCAGTGATTGCGTTTGTCGCACCAGGACCAGAGGTCACCAAAGCAACACCGACGTCTCCTGTCGAGCGCGCAAAACCATCAGCCGCGTGGACTGCCGCTTGCTCGTGGCGTACCAGAATGTGTTCAACTGCATCTTGCTGATACAGTGCGTCATAGATGTGCAGAACAGCGCCGCCAGGATAGCCAAAAATCATTTTGACCCCTTCCTCTTTCAGCGCGCGCATGAGCATTTCACCGCCAGAAAGCAATTCCACTTCCGACCCTCTTTAAGAAAATAGTTAAGGTAAACCGAGAATTGTGACAC
>CAJXTO010000038.1 GCA_913061245.1 uncultured Oceanospirillales bacterium | reverse complement strand
TCAATCGATTGCGACACGCCAGTGATGTTTGCGATCGTGGCTGTTGGTGCGATGGCCATGACGTTTGAGTTCCGCATGCCATCTTTGGCTTTTTCTCGGAGTTCCGTCCAGTCGAGCTGTGCGGAGGTGTCCACGTTAAGATAGTTGGCTCCACGTTCTTCCCTCAATTTCTCAATGGAATCAATTGGTAGGACGCCCTGTGACCAGAGGCTTCCATCAAAACTTGAATACGAACCACGCTCACGCGCAAGTTCAGCCGACGCTTCAATCGCGAAGTAAGACACGACTTCCATCGACTCATCGGCAAACGTCACCGCTTCGTCTGAACCGTAAGGAATACCCAACTCATAGAGCGCATCCTGGAAGCCCATGATGCCGAGACCGACTGGGCGATGCTTCATGTTGGAATTTTCAGCCTGTGGTACGGCGTAGTAGTTGATGTCGATCACGTTATCGAGCATGCGAACCGCTGTTTTCACAGTCTTTCCGAGCTTCTCACGATCAAGACCACCGTCTTTTGTGACGTGCTGGCGAAGGTTCACTGAGCCCAAATTACAGACCGCGATTTCATCAACCGACGTATTGAGTGTGATCTCAGTACAGAGGTTTGATGAGTGCACCACACCTGCATGCTGCTGCGGGCTTCGTAGGTTACAGGCGTCTTTAAAGGTGATCCAAGGGTGGCCTGTCTCGAACAGCATCGAGAGCATTTTCCGCCACAGATCTTTTGCCTGAACACGCTTATAGTGCGTGATCTCACCGGTTACTGTCATTGCCTCATATTCGGTGTAGCGCGCTTCAAAGGCTTTACCAAAGAGGTCATGCAGATCAGGGCAAGTTGCTGGTGAGAAGAGGGTCCATTCAGCATCTTCAAAGACGCGCTTCATGAACAAATCAGGAACCCAGTTCGCTGTATTCATGTCGTGTGTGCGGCGACGATCATCACCTGTGTTCTTACGAAGCTCCAAGAACTCTTCAATGTCCATGTGCCACGTTTCGAGATACGCACAGACCGCACCTTTCCGCTTACCACCTTGGTTCACGGCAACCGCTGTGTCGTTCACCACCTTCAAAAATGGCACAACACCTTGGCTCTTGCCGTTGGTTCCCTTGATGTATGACCCTAGTGCGCGCACCGGTGTCCAGTCGTTGCCAAGACCTCCAGCCCACTTTGACAGCATCGCGTTGTCACGAATTGCGCCATAAATGCCGTCAAGATTGTCAGGTACTGTGGTGAGGTAGCAGCTTGAGAGCTGGCTTCTCAGTGTGCCTGAGTTAAAGAGTGTTGGTGTCGATGCCATGTAATCAAAGCTTGAGAGCAACTGATAGAACTCAATTGCACGCTCTTCGCGATTGTCTTCTTTAAGCGCAAGACCCATCGCAATCCGCATGAAGAACACCTGTGGCAGTTCAATTCGGACTTCATCTTTGTGGATAAAGTAGCGGTCATAAAGTGTCTGGAGACCTAAGTACGTGAACTGGTTATCACGCTCAGCGATCAGGGCTGCCGCCATTTGATCGAGGTTATATTCCAATAATTCACTTGAGACCAGCTCGCTCTCAACAGCCAACTGCAAAAACGCCTTCAGTGCTTGTGGATACAGCGTTTCCATCTCAAATTGCGTGGCTTTTTCGGCAACGCCTAAGCGACTCAAACCTTTGGCTCGGATGTCGTCCAATAGCAAACGTGCTGTCACGTAGGTGTAGTTTGGTTCTTTCTCAACCATGGTGCGCGCACTCATGATGAGAGCCGTATTCACATCCTGTTGCGTGACACCGTCGTAGAGGTTTTTCAGTGTTTCGGCGAGCACCAAAGCACCATCGACATCAGAAAGCCCTTCACAGGCTTCAGCGATTACAGTCTTTAAGCGACCCACATCCAACGGCTCTTTGGTGCCATCTTCTTTTACAATGCGGATTTCCGGGTGATCTTCACGCGGCGCTTCAATCGTCTCTGAGCGAGCGCGTTTCCGCTCTTCGCGATACAGAACATAATCACGAGCGACGCGGTGTTCGCCGTTACGCATTAAGCACAGTTCAACCTGATCTTGAATATCTTCAATGTGTACGATGCCACCTGACGGCATCCGGCGACGGAACGTGTCCATCACTTGTGCTGTTAAGCGCTCAACGGTCTCATGAATTCGGTTGCTGGCGGCGGCTGTATTTCCTTCAACAGCAAGGAACGCTTTGCTCATGGCAACGACGATTTTTGTCGCATCAAAACTGACCACTGAGCCATTGCGTTTCATCACCCGAATTTCACCTGGAGTCGGCGTCGCCTCCGGTGAAACAGGTGCCGCTTTTGGCGCTACTGTTTGTTCTTCTTGTCCGCTCACACGGCTTGATTGGTACATACGGCCTCCACCAAGTCCCTGGTTACACTGTTTTGTGCTCTACCCCAAGATCTTGGGGTCGCTATGAATCTTGAACACAAGATACTGTGGTTAGGCTGTAAGTCAATCCAAAATTTTTGTGGATAAATTGGGGAGAACTGAGTGCTAAAAACGCCAAAGCCAGAGATTCTCTGGCTTTGGGTTTTGTCAGGCTGTGGATAAATTATGAATCAATTTTTTCGATAGATTTTTTTCATTGAACAAACGATTTTGATTTCGATTTTTGTCCGTTTTTACCCCTGTCTGAGTTCTGTAATTGTGACAGTGATTTTGGCAAGTTGCGCTTCTGCTTCAGCTAAGCGTCCACGCTCACGTTCAACGACATCAGCGGGCGCTTTATCTGTGAAACCTGGATTGTTCAGTTTGCCACTCAATCCTTTGATATCGCCTTCGAGCTTTTTCACTTGTTTCTCAAGACGCGCGACTTCCGCTTCGACATCAATCAGGCCTGCCATCGGAACATGGACTTCAAGCTTACCGATCAATTGTGTGGAAGAGGCCGGAATTGGATCATTGGCATCTAAGAATTGCACCTCTGAGAGTTTCGCAAGCGGCACAATGAGTGATTGAAGTCGCGTCAGTCGATCGCGATCGTCGCTGCTTCCGCCTGCAAGCATCATTGGAATCTCTTTACCCGGCGACAGATTCATCTCACCGCGAATCGTACGGACGGCCACAATCACAGACTTCATCCAATCCACATCGGCTTCAGCCTCTGCATCTACTTTTGATGCCTCGCTGACAGGGTAGGGGGCTTTAGAAATCGTATCGCCACCACGACCAATGAGTGGTGCGACCTGCTGCCAAAGCTCTTCTGTGATGTATGGCATTAAAGGATGCGCGAGACGCAGAATCGTCTCTAATACACCGACCAAAGTACGCCGCGTGGCTGCTTGCGTTTCAAGACTCGCGCCACCGTCAGCCAGAATGGGTTTGGTTAGCTCCAAATACCAGTCACAGTATTCGTTCCAAACAAATTCATAGATCGCTTGGCTCGCTAAATCGAGTCGATAACTTTCGACCGCTTGCGCTACTTTCGCTTCAGTTGCTTGTAGGCTTGACCGAATCCAGCGGTCAAACACAGTCATGTGTGCGGCATCGAGATCACCCAAGGTGTGACCTTCGATCTTCATCATCACAAACCGTGTGGCATTCCAGAGCTTGTTACAGAAGTTTCTGTACCCTTCGATCCGCCCGACATCGAAATTAATGTCTCGCCCTGTGGATGCCAGTGAGCAGAACGTAAACCGAAGCGCATCAGTCCCATAGCTTTGCAATCCATCAGGGAACTGGCGTTTGGTTGCTTTGGCGATTTTCTCACGCATCTGCGGTTGCATCAGTGAACCTGTGCGCTTCTCTAACAGATCTTCCAGTGAGATTCCGTCAATCAGATCGATTGGATCCAAGACATTACCTTTGGATTTGGACATCTTCTGGCCTTCAGCATCACGCACCAGGCCATGGACATAGACTGTTTTAAACGGTACTTCGCCTGTGAATTTCAGCGTCATCATAATCATCCGGGCAACCCAGAAGAAAATAATGTCAAAACCGGTCACGAGAACGCTGGTTGGGTGATAGCGCTTGAGTGCATCCGTATCATCAGGCCATCCGAGTGTTGAAAACGTCCACAAAGCCGATGAGAACCAGGTGTCTAAGACGTCATCATCTTGGGTTAACTGAATATCCGAACCCAGGTTGTATTTAGCCCTAGCTGCTGCTTCATTTTCAGCAACATAAATCGTGCCCGCGTCATCATAAAATGCAGGGATGCGGTGACCCCACCAGAGCTGTCGTGAGATGCACCAATCTTTCAAATCACGCATCCACGCGAAATACGTGTTTTCCCACTGTTTCGGGACAAACTGGATCGAGCCATTCTCTACTGCCTCAATGGCAGGTTTGGCAAGTGTCTCGACAGCCACAAACCACTGGTCTGTCAGGAGCGGCTCAATTACGACACCCGAGCGGTCACCACGTGGCACCTTTAATGTGTGTGGATCGATTTTTTCTAAAAGCCCAAGCCCATCCAAATCAGTAACAATCTGCGTGCGCGCATCGAACCGATCCATCCCACGGTACGCCTCAGGGACCTCATCATTGAGCTTGGCATCTTTGGTTAAGATGCTAATCATTGGAAGACTGTGACGTTCACCCATCGCATAGTCATTAAAGTCATGCGCAGGTGTGATTTTGACGCATCCGGTTCCGAATTCTGGATCGACGTAGTCATCAGCAATAATTGGGATTTCTCGATCGGTCAGCGGCAAGGCAATCGTTTTGCCGATCAAGTGGCTGTAGCGCTCATCGTCAGGATGCACAGCAACTGCCGTATCTCCAAGCATGGTTTCGGGTCGTGTGGTTGCAACAACCAAGTGGCCCGAACCATCAGCCAGTGGATATCTAAAATGCCAAAGCGATCCCTGTTCCTCTTCACTGACCACTTCTAAATCAGAAATTGCGGTGTGGAGCACAGGATCCCAGTTCACCAAACGTTGACCGCGGTAAATGAGGCCCTCGTCAAATAATCGAATGAATACCTCTTGGACCGCTTTTGAACAGCCGTCATCCATCGTGAACCGTTCGCGAGACCAATCAACCGACGCACCCATACGGCGCAATTGTTTGGTGATCATGCCACCTGAGGTGTGTTTCCACTCCCAAACTTTCTCTAAAAACTTCTCACGGCCAAGATCGTGGCGAGAAATATCCGATGCGAGCAACTGACGCTCGACCAACATTTGCGTCGCAATTCCTGCATGATCGGTTCCGACCTGCCACAGCGTGTCATGACCAAGCATCCGGTGATACCGAATCAATGCATCCATGATGGTGTCTTGGAATGCGTGACCCATATGTAATGAGCCCGTGACATTGGGTGGCGGAATCATGATCGAGTAGGGGGATCCTTCGCCTGAAGGTGCGAAGTGTCCATTATTTTCCCAGAACTCGTACCAACGAGTCTCAATGGCCGAAGGGTCGTATGTTTTGTCTAAAGTGTCAGTCATGAACGCAGGTCGTGTTGTGTAATGGGATAGCCGTCAAATTTCAATTGTTTCCAGTTGGCGCGAGTGGTCTCAAGCACCTGTGGTTCTTGAACCACAATTTCCACCAAGTGGTCAAAGCGTGAGAACCACGAGGGCAATGGACCACCTAAATTCACCAATACACCATGACGCTCGGGCGGGTCTTGCCAGCCGATACCAACCGGTGCTTTTGATGAATCACCTGAATCAATTTCATGCGGGATGAAGCTTTCATCATCGTCCCACAGGAGCTGATCCAGCGTGTGTGCCTCAGATTCAGAAGTGACATGGCAGTGCACATCCAAACCCTTTCGGAACGATTGTCGCACAAACTTCACCGCAAAGCGTGCCCTCGCCTCAAGTGAATCCTCACCTAAGATGTAATAGGAAACTTTGGTCACGCTCTGAGCCAGTTCACCAATAATGGAACCGGACGTCCTGAGGCGCCTTTTGCTTTACCGCCACTAAACCATGCAGTGCCTGCGATATCCAAATGTGCCCACCGATAGTTTTCAGTAAACCGTGACAAGAAACAGGCCGCTGTAATGGTTCCCGCATCACGTCCACCGATGTTGGCGATATCTGCGAAATTTGAATCCAATAATTTCTGATAAGGCGCTTCAATCGGGAGTCTCCAGCATGGATCGCCCGAGGCTTTACCGATCGCAAAGAGTTCATCAGCCAAGGCATCGTCGGTACTCAAAAGTCCTGTGTTATGTTTCCCAAGCGCAACCAAACACGCGCCTGTGAGGGTTGCGATATCCACCACAGCTTCAGGATTAAATCGTTCGACGTAGGTGAGCGCATCACAGAGAACAAGACGGCCTTCGGCGTCGGTATTTAAGATCTCAACTGTTTTACCAGCCAGTGTTTTGACGACATCGCCGGGCTTGGTTGCACGGCCTGATGGCATATTTTCAACAGCCGCAATCACCCCAATCACATTGGCTTCAAGATCCATTTCACAAATGCTCTGCATGCAACCCATGACAGTTGCTGCACCACACATGTCGAATTTCATTTCATCCATACCCGCGCCAGGCTTCAAGCTGATGCCGCCGGTATCGAAAGTCACGCCTTTACCAACCAAGACCTTCGGCTTGGCGTTCGGGTCTTTCGCACCTTGGTAATTTAAGATGATGAAGCGTGCAGGTTCTTCACTGCCGCGTGAAACCGAGAGTAAGCAATGCATACCGATCTCTTCGAGTGTGTCTTCATCAAAGACCTCACACGACAATTTGCTATAACGATCAGCCAGGTGGACCGCCTGATCAGCAAGATAACGTGGTGTACAGGTATTCCCTGGAAGATTGCCGAGTTCACGTGTCAGATTCGCACCGTGTCCGATGGTCATGCCGGTGGTGACATGCTCCTTATCCGAGTCCTCTCCGACAAGCTGGAGCCTCTCCAACACCTTTGAATCAGAATCTGCTGGCTTTGGTTTGGTTGTGGTGTATTCATAGGCGGCCCAAACAAGACCATAACCTAAGCGCTCTTGCGTCCCTTGATCGCCACGGCTCAGTGATGCCACATCAATTGTAGCCTCTGAGATCGGTAATCCCTTGAGCGTTTTACCGAGACCGACAAAGGCATCGTTTTGCGCGAGTGCATCGAATGAATCTGCTTTGCCAACTCCAACAAGGACCAGACGCTTTGCACCAAGACCTTCTGGGTTTCTGAGTGTAATTTGTGATCCCGCTTTGGGCTTAAAGTCACCAGAATCAATTAAATCTGAGATCAGTGTGTCGAGTTCCGCGCTGCTTCCAACTACACTGTCGTCTTCGGAGACGCCAACGACCAAACATTCCGTTTGAAGTTCGGTGAGAGAAGTTGAAATGATGCTGATCTCCATGGGTGACTCCTTTAATTTTCGTTAAGCATGGAAGTGTAGGGCATTTGATCATTCTGAGGTACTTCAGTCGCGAGATTCTGGAAACCACCGCGGGTGTTTCCCTCATTCTTCTATTAGTAGTGTTGAGTGGTCGATTTATCCAGTTCTTGGAAAAAGCAGCCAACGGAGAGTTGTCTGTCGAACTGATGCTCACAATGATTCTTTGGCGAATCCCATCGTCATTAGAACTCATCCTGCCACTTGCACTCACACTCTCAGTGCTCTTAGTGATGGGGCGCATGAACCAGGAATCAGAGCTGACAATTCTGAGAGCGGCTGGCTATTCCAATCGTCGTCTCTTCGGAATTGTGTTGGTGCCCGCAATGCTCGTGGCACTCCTTGTTGGCTGGTTGTCGATGGTACTGTCGCCAGAAGTGGCTCGAGAGCTCGACCGTCAAGTGGTCGCTAAAGAGAACCTAACGGTTTTTGATACGGTCGTCCCTGGTCGCTTTCAAACAGATAAGTCAGGCCGCCTCATCTATGCAGAAGCGATCTCTGATGATCGTGAGTCATTGATTGATGTCTTTATCGTTGAGCCGTCTAAACAGAAAAATACCGAAGTCTTTTTGACTGGAAAGACAGCGCGTCAGGAACTGAACGATGGCGAGAAGTATTTAGTGCTCTTCGACGGCTATCGTCACATCGGGACTGAGACTCAGCTTGATTGGGAAATCTCAAAATTTGATCGCTATCTGATCCGCTTAAATCCGGAAACTGAGAACCGACCAGATTCTCTGGACACCAAGTCCACTGAAGCCCTGATTGCATCGGGTAAAGCACCTGAGCTTGCCATTGCCTCATGGCGGGTGTCGTTACCTATCGTGTGTCTTTTGATGTTGCCATGGGCATTCTTGATGGGTCGTGGATCGCCAAGGCAAAGCCGATTTATTTGGGTTATTCCGATCATCTTGATTCAGTTTGGCTACATCACAGCGCTGTCATTTGCACAGAAGGCGATTACTTTGGGTCAGTGGTTACCATGGCCTGGTCTGTTTTGGGTGCACTTGGTATTAATTGGTGCAGTCAGTCTGTTGATTGGAATCGGATCATTTGCGCGTGGGAGAGGGTGGTTATGAGTCGTTCCACTTGGCTATTGGCACGCGCGATTTGGGTTTCTTTCTTGATCGTTTTCTTGGTGTTTTTCGGGCTTGAGTTGGTGTTTCGAGTGCTGGATGAAGCCAAGCTTCCCCATACCAACTACACCGCCGATGAGATCGGTCTGGTTTCAATTTTCGGAATGCCGCGGCGGCTGTATTTGGATTTGCCATTGATGGTTTTGATCGCTGTTGCAGCGGGCCTCGGTGGGCTCGCGCAATCGAGTGAACTCACCATCCTACGTGCTGCAGGACTGAGCATCCGGCAAATCTTTTTCAAAATCGTTTTGGTGCTATCCCCTATCTTAGTCGGCTCGATTGTGATTGCTGAGTATGGGATGCCGGAAGCCGAGCGATTCAGCCAAGCCCTAAAAGATGCCAACGTCTCTGGTGGTGTGAAGGACTCCGTCTGGACTCGGGAATCAGGGCGCTATCTTTTTGTCGAAGGAGCACCTGATGGCAAAGTTAGATTGTGGAAACAAATTGAAATGGCCGACGGCCGAGACGAAATCGCTCGTCTCACTCAATCTCGAGATGTGTCCTTTGATGGCAATGAAGTTGCGTTGTCTGAAGCCCGAGTCTTGACCTTTGACGGTGATCAGATCGTGGATCAAACAGTCGGCGTCCGCCAAGACACTAAATTAACCGAACGCCAAGTCAGGTGGTTAGTGCAGAATCCAGATGCTTTGTCTCTGAGTGAGCTGTGGGATGCTTCCACCTACCTCACAGATGAGGGCCTAAACGCTCGCGCGCACAGCCAGCTCTTTTGGCAACGACTTTTATTACCCATCACGCTCGTCGCGCTAGCACTCTTAGCGTCGGCAACAGCGTTTGGCTCGATGCGCGCACTTGGGATGTCGACACGTGTGTTTTTGGCAGTCTTGATCGGCTTGGTATTTAAGTATGCGATGGATATGGCATCGCCTGCCGTGTTCCTCGCAGGTGGGCACCCATCACTGGCGATTATCCTGCCGCTTTTGATTCCACTCTTACTCACGCCACGCTTATTGCGTTGACTTTGAAGGCTTCGGTTCGGCAACAACGCGTGTCTTTGACAGGATGTCGTACCAAGTCTGGCCAATCGGTGAGAGCCATCCAGTGAACAAGGTGATGCCGCTTGGTGCCAATGTCGCCACACACATCAGAAGTCGCCGGAAGGCGACATCTTTGGTGATTGCTTCACCGTTCATGCCGACTAATCGTAGCCGCCATGCGCGCATACCAGCTGTTTTTCCGCCATTGGCCCATGACCACCAGAAGTAGCCGCCAACAGATAGTGCGATGATCATTTGAGTCAAAAATGCAGGCGCTTCACCTTGCGCGATGACTGATGACACGAGCCCTGAAAGCAGAATCAGCGCGGTAACGACAAGCGCATCATAAATAAGAGCAAGGAGACGTTTCCAAATAGGGGCGCTCTTAACTTCCATTGGCATCCACTTCTTGAGCGAGCTGAATGTATTCCGAACGAAAAACGGAGCGAAGAATCTTTAAGTATTGATTCCCAAGTTCGGAGTACCGACCAAGCGTCGGAATGAGTGCTTTAGTGGTTAAAGGCTCATCTTTGATACGCAGATCAAAACGAGCTTGTCTCAACTTTTTGTACGCTTTGTGGGTATTGATGTTTTGATAATACGCAGCGACTGAATCACCGATGGTGTCAAAGCGACGAACCTCGAGGGATGGATTACTGCTGTTCTTCGGTTTGATACCGCAGCCCTTGGAGTAGCATTGATGGCCAAAGAAGTTGTTACCCTCGACAGCAAATCGCGATTCCCCCCAAGCAGATTCAATTGCGGCCTGTGTTGCAACCAAAGCGGGCGGTAATCCATCGACCCTGAGATACAATTCTTCCTCAATATGATCGAGTGATGTATTCGGGTCGATTTCAAAATGGGTAATCAATAAAGCAAGCGCTGGATCGCGTTTCGTTTGCTTTGTTTGTCGTTCAATAATCCCCGGAATAAACGCACGTGCCGCCCACAGCCTTTCATTTTCGTGCTCGGCATAATCCATCATGAGCCGGGCAAATTGCTGTCGGCGGTCGGTGATATTTGGATTGATTTCAAGTGCTGGACGGTGGGATTCGATCAGAGCTTCAAGTTCTTTTCTGTCGAATTCAGCTAAATCAGTTTCTCGGGTTAACGCTGTATACAATAACCCGGCGGTTGCGACGACTGTGACAAGTGCCGCGTGTTTGATCATGACTCAGGCTTGCCCACTTTTGGCATGGTTGGTTCAGTCCAGTCGTTTTGCAGTTCCGCTAGTTTCGCATATTTATAGAACGCACCGATAAATCCGCCGACCGCAATCGCAAATCCGGCTCGGCCATCGCGCCAACCACTTTTCAAAACATAGATTTTCAGGAACATAGAAAGGCCATGCATCAGGGCAGGGCCCATGCCGCCGCGTTTGTTTTTGCGTAGCAATTTTTGTGCGCCAAGAGTCGAATATCGCTGCGCCTTGTGAAGCATCTGTTCCAAGTTCTCAAAAGGGAATTGCCAAATCGGCTGTGTTAAATGACCGATTGGGCCATCGCAAATAAACCCTTCATGGACTTCTTCGAGCGTATAACTCAGACGCCCCTGGCGAAACAGTTGTGGCTGGCGATAGTCTGGATTCCAGCCTGAATGTTTAACCCAGCGTCCAAGAAGATAGTTCTTGCGTGGCATGAAATAAGCCACTGGACCGGCTGGATCGTTACGTCTCACGATGGACAGGATTTCATCTCGCGCTTCAGGAGTGCAGCGTTCGTCGGAATCCAAAGAGAAGATCCATTCATGCTGGCAGGAAGCGATCGCTTCATTCCTCAATTTGCCAAAGCCTGAGAAATCAATCTGCACAACACGTGCACCGAGTTCTTCTGCAATTTTGGCGGTGTCATCAGTCGAGTGAGAATCGCAAAGGATAACTTCGTCAGCCCATTCGATGACGCTTTCGATCGCAGGACGAATCTTGTTGGCTTCGTTGAACGCGATGATGTAGCAGCTGACTTTTGACACAGGCATCATCTTTTGACTGATTGAGAATTGGTACCGAAGGGGGGACTCGAACCCCCAAGCCCGCAAAGGCAACGGATTTTGAATCCGTCGTGTCTACCAGTTCCACCACTTCGGCAACGGGACGCGAATACTAAACAAAGTGGACTTCGTTGTCATCTGCTTTCAGCTATGGACCTGCTCTATCGGTGACCGATATTGATTTCATTGACCGAGATGAGCGTTCGGATTATTACCTATATGTGATAATTTTTGTTTTAATTATCATGCATTTGTGATTTTTCTCTGTTCGCAGAATAGAGATTTTTGTTTACGACTAGGAATTAGTGTCATCACAACCCAAGATTTCTTGATCAGGTAGTCGTTGATGCCAAGAACTCCAGAAGAAATATTAGAAACTGAAGATCCGTCGATCGTTGCAAAGGCGCAAGAGTTGGCTCAGAACATCCTGTTAGACCTCGGTCTTTCGCCTTCACAACAGCAGCAAAACATTTCAGAGGAAAAGGTGCCGTTAGATAACGACTCATCCGATGTCTGACGTTACGGTAATGCAGAGGAGTATTTGTTCGGAATCACTTTCTTATTTTTTCAAAGAAATTAGACTCTCGCCCTCAACAACACGAG
>CAJXTO010000037.1 GCA_913061245.1 uncultured Oceanospirillales bacterium | reverse complement strand
ACGGCTTAAGGAACAGGCCATGGCAGATCGTATTGCCTCAGTCGAACGAAATACATTAGAAACACAGATTCAAATCAATCTAAATCTTGATGGAACTGGTGTCGGAGAGTTTAAAACTGGCATCCCGTTTTTTGAGCACATGCTTGATCAAGTCTCGCGTCATGGATTGGTCGATCTATCAATTCAGGCGACCGGTGATCTGGAGATTGATGATCACCACACTGTCGAAGATGTTGGGATTACCCTAGGCCAGGCATTTGCCGAAGCAGTTGGCGATAAGAAGGGTATGACCCGTTATGGCCATGCTTATGTTCCACTTGATGAAGCTTTGAGCCGAGTTGTCATTGATTTTTCTGGTCGGCCTGGCTTGTTCTATGACGTGCCCTTCACGCGTTCAGTAGTCGGGGGATTTGATGTTGATTTATTCCGGGAATTTTTCCAGGGATTTGTGAATCATGCTCAAGTGACTTTGCACATCGATAATCTGAAAGGTGACAATTCTCACCATCAAATTGAGACGGTTTTCAAGGCCTTCGGACGTGCTTTACGGATGGCTTTGAGTCCAGATCCACGGATGAGCGGCATGATTCCGTCGACCAAAGGATCGCTGTAAATGACGCAAACAGTCGCCGTAATTGATTACGGGTCTGGCAATTTGCATAGTGTGGCAAAGGCCGTCGAGCATGCAGGTCCATGTCGAGTGGTTGTGACGTCTGATGCAAACGAAATCCAATCAGCCGATCGTGTCGTGCTCCCAGGAGTTGGCGCAATGGGTGACTGCATGCAGGGGCTTCAAGATAGGGGACTTGAGTCCGTCGTACTGAATGTCATTCGTGAGAAGCCTCTAATGGGAGTCTGTGTTGGTATGCAGATTCTCACTGAGTTCGGTGAAGAGAGTTCTGGTGTCGACGCGTTAGGTGTATTTCCAGGGCACATCACACAATTTTCTAAATCCATGAAAAGCCCTGAAGGAAATGCGTTGAAAGTGCCTCACATGGGTTGGAATGAAGTACATCAGCGATCACATCCAATGTGGGTCGGGATTGATGATCGGACTCGGTTCTATTTCGTGCACAGTTATCGTTATGCTGAGGCCAACGCAGACTGCGTTGTTGGGACGTGTGACTACGGGACTCCATTCGCGGCAGCACTCTCGATCCCGAATGTATTTGCTGTTCAGTTTCATCCAGAAAAATCACATGATGCTGGCATCTACCTTTATCGTAACTTTCTAACTTGGGATGGAACATGCTGATTATTCCTGCAATCGATTTGAAAAATGGAACCTGTGTGCGCTTACGCCAAGGCCGTATGGACGATGCGACGGTTTATTCCGATGATCCGGTGGCCACAGCGTCGCGATGGGTTGAGGCAGGTGCTGAGCGGTTGCATGTGGTGGATCTCGATGGTGCATTTGCAGGCAAGCCAGAAAACAAAGAAGCGGTAGCCGGCATTCTCTCTAGGCACCCTAACCTACCTGTTCAACTCGGTGGCGGAGTTCGGGATCTTGCAACAGTTGAAGCATACCTAGAGCTTGGACTGTCATGGGTCATTATCGGAACACAGGCTGTAAAAGAACCCGAGTTCGTTGCCGAAGCATGTAAGCAATTTCCTGGGCATATCATTGTTGGCGTTGATGCCAAAGATGGTTGGGTTGCAACTGAGGGTTGGGCAGAGGCGAGTACTGTGTCAGCTGTTGATGTTGTAAAGCGATTCGCAGACGTCGGCGTATCGTCGATTGTTTATACAGATATTGGGCGTGATGGCATGCTGTCGGGTGTCAATATCGACGCAACAGCTTCGCTCGCAAGAGAGACTGGTTGCCCTGTGATCGCATCAGGCGGATTGAAAGGTTTAAGTGATGTGACCCAGTTAATGGAAGTTGAATCTGACGGTGTGATTGGTGCAATCACAGGCCGTGCGATTTATGAAGGTACATTGGACTTGGCTGAAGCGATCGCGCTAACGGAGCCCAACTAGTGGGGTTGGCGAAACGCATTATTCCCTGTCTTGACGTTGATCAGGGTCGGGTTGTGAAGGGCGTTCAATTCGAAGATATCCGTGACGCGGGCGATCCTGTAGAGGTCAGCCGTAGATACAATCAAGAAGGTGCCGATGAGATTACCTTTCTAGATATCACGGCAAGCCACGAGAACCGCGGAACGACTTACGAGACGGTTTCTCGTATGGCAAGTGAGGTCTTTATACCGTTAACAGTCGGTGGTGGCGTTAGAAATACTGAAAATATCAGAGATTTGTTGCTGGCTGGAGCCGACAAAGTATCGATTAATACGGCTGCAGTTTTTGAACCTGAATTTGTTAAAAAAGCTGCTGATAAGTTTGGCTCGCAGTGCATTGTGGTCGCGATTGATGCCAAGCAAGTTGAGCCAGGTCGATGGGAAATTTTCACCCATGGTGGACGCAAGCCAACGGGGCTAGATGCTGTCGAGTGGGCAGTGAGAATGGTCTCATATGGTGCCGGTGAAATTTTGCTGACATCGATGGACCGCGATGGCACGCGCGATGGTTTTGATTTGGGCTTAACGCGATCGGTTGCAGATGCTGTGACGGTCCCTGTGATTGCTTCTGGTGGTGTCGGTAATCTCGATCATTTAGTCGATGGCGTTATAGAAGGCCATGCGGAAGCCGTACTTGCAGCGAGTATCTTCCACTTCGCGCAATACACCATTGGCGAAGCAAAAGAAGCGATGGCTAAAGCTGGAATCGAAGTTCGACTCTAACGAACGAGCAACTGAGATCCGCGTAACAGGTTATACGCGTGTAACAGTTGGTTGTCTTCGGTTAACCGGTCTACGATTTTGTCGCTGTTACCCGATTGCTTGCTGGCATTCTCAAGATGCTTCGGCAAGTCTGCTTCACGAATTCGGGTATCAGACTCGATTAATGCTTCTCCCTCAGAGACCTGAATCGTCGGTTGGATGCCTGTCGCTTGAATAGAACGACCATTCGGCGTGTAGTAGAGGGCTGTGGTTAGCTTAAGGGCATATTTATTTTCAAGAGCTAGAATCGTTTGTACGGATCCTTTACCGAATGAAGGGGTTCCAATCAACACGGCGCGCTCGTGGTCTTGTAATGCCCCGGCAACAATTTCCGCCGCCGATGCTGAGCCGCCATTAATGAGAACCACAATGGGCTCATTAGCCAGGACTGTGGCATTTGTTGCTTCATACTTCGAGTCTAAAAACTCATCACGACCCTTTGTACTAACAATCAAGCCTTCGTCGATAAAAGCATCAGTAACCTCAATAGCAGCAGATAAGACGCCGCCTGGATTGTTTCTCAAATCAAGAATTAATCCATTCAGCTCGCCTTGAGATTGCAGATTGCCGATTGCTTTTATCAAATCGGGCCCTGTTCGATTCTGGAACTGCGAAATCCTCAGATAACCAATACCATGAGGCAGCATGTCATGTTTCACACTCGTTACGCGAATCACTGCGCGCTCGAGCGAGACCGTGACTTCCTGAGGCTGACCCTCAACTTCTCGAAGAATGCCTAGGGTGACTGCCGATCCTAAAGGACCCCGTAGAATTTCGATGGCCTCTTGCAGGCTAATGTCGCGCACGGGCTCTTCATCAACATGCGTAATAATATCTTTAGCGAGAATTCCTGCGCGCGATGCGGGTGAATCATCAATTGGTGCGATGACTTCGATGAGGCCGTCGACTACGTCCATTTCGATACCGATACCGCCAAATGATCCCGATGTGGAATCGCGGAGACTGGAGACATCTCTAGGCTTTAAATACCCTGAATGCGGATCAAGCTTCGTTAGCATCCCATTGATGGCATAGTTCAACAGAGTCTGGTCATCGATCTCTTCAACGTATTCACCTTTGATATGCTCATAGACTTCAATGAAAGCACGCAATGCATCCAGTGATTCGACATCAGATGGTTGCTCTGAGCCATGGGTAGCAGCCGCTGACACGACCAGAAGAGAGCTCAGAATATTTCGAATTATTTTCATCATGTTCTCAGTTTAACCATGAGCTTGGGTTGACCGGCTTTCCATTTCGAGTCACTCCAAAATATAACGCTGTCACATCCAGACTACCGGTATTTCCAGCAATCGCAATCACTTGCCTTGCCAAAACCGCCTGACCAGTCTCGACCTTCAAGCTCTGGTTATGGCCATAAATTGTTGCATGACCATCATTATGGGCAATGACCACGACGAGTCCATAGCCGAGAAGATATCCCGCATAAGCAACTTTGCCGGCTTGTACGGCCTTCACCTCACTACTGTCCGTTGTGCTGATGACTAGCCCTTGCCAATCGCCAAAGCCGTCTTGTCTATTTTGCCCAAATCGTCTCAGTACGCGTCCATCGACAGGCCAGCGCATCTTCCCTTTAAGAGGCTCTAGTGCTGCACCACCAGACTCGAGTTGCAACGATTTAATTCTGCGATCGAGCGATTGAAGATCTGAATTTAAAGCATCTTCGCGCTGTTGCTTGGTTCTCAGTTTGCGACTGATGCTTGCTAGCAGTTGACGCTGATCGCGAGTTCTCTGTGATAACGCATCTCGCGTATCCGTGAGATCGAGCAAGGTTTTTTGCGCGATTTGTGTATTTTGTTCTTGTTCCAAAAGCAGTGAGCGAAGATCGTTCGCCTTGAGCTCAATTTCACGCGCATTTTTCTGCCTGGCATCTAAAAGGAAGGGAAGATAGTCGGCGAGTTCATTGTCGTTTGTGGCATCGGATCGCAATGTAGATCCAGTTACGTAGTAGGTAACAAGCTCAGTCCGATATTGCTCGAGTAAGCCTTTCAGTTCTTGAGTGACGATGCCAATACGTTCTTCGGTTGTTTTTTGTGTCTCAGTTAACTCGCGGAGTAGTTGCTCAGATGAAGAAATTTCACGCGTGAGCTTTTTTGATTCTGAGTTCAGACGATTGAGCTCAGATTCGATGACTTTGAGCTTTTTTGTATCGAGCTGCACATCTTGTCGTAATGTCTGGAGTTGCTGCTCGGCCTTTTGACGCTGTTCCTCCGCATCACGAATCTCGCTCGCCTGGCTTTGAATGCTCCAGAGAGCGATCAACAACCAGATGAGACGCATCAGAATTCTAAAAGCGACCGACCGGTCATTTCTGCAGGTTGGTCTACACCAAGCAGTGCGAGTAGTGTTGGAGCGACATCACGCAAGGCTCCTGCTGATAACCCTGATGCATTGACAGGATTTGCGCCTAACCAAATCGGTACTGGACCTGTGGTGTGTGCGGTAAATGGCTGTCCGTTATTAGGGTCGAGCATCTGCTCTGCGTTTCCATGGTCAGCGGTGATCAGACATGCGCCACCTACTGAATCGCACGCGTCTAGCACGCGTCCAACGGATTGATCGAGTACTTCAACTGCTTTGACGGCTGCATCAAAATTACCGGTATGGCCAACCATGTCGCCATTTGCGTAGTTGCACACAATCAAATCGAATTTCTGCGATGAGATGGCATCAACAAGATAATCCGTGACTTCAGGGGCGCTCATCTCGGGCTGCAAATCATAAGTCGCCACTTTGGGGGACGGAATGAGTTCGCGGTGTTCCCCATGAACCAGTCCTTCTTTCCCGCCGCTAAAGAAAAATGTGACGTGCGCATACTTTTCAGTTTCTGCAATACGTAGCTGCGATAAGCCTGCTTCTGAGACGATCTCACCTAACGTATTTGTTAGAGTCTCAGGCGGGAAAGCGACATGAACATCCAGATCATCGGCGTATTGTGTCAGTGTTGAAACAGATACGTTTTGAATCCAGTTTGGACGATTCAGTTCAGGCAGTGTTTTGGCTGTTAGAGCTTTTGTTATTTGCCTTGCACGATCGGCTCTAAAGTTCATCACAATGACGATGTCTTCGGGACGCATTTCCCATGATTCGCCAAGGCGTGTTGCCTTAACAAACTCATCTTTTTCACCGCGCTGATAGGCTTGTTGTAGCCCTTCCACAGCTGTTCCGGCTGAAAACTCAGCCTGACTCTTTGTAATGAGATCAAAGGCACTTTGAATGCGGTCCCAATTGTTGTCGCGATCCATCGCGTAGTAACGGCCGCAAAGGCTTGAGAGCTTGTAACTGGTGTGGACGGTTTCAAGCCGTTGGAATCGCACAAGTGATGGCTCTGCTGACTGCGGAGGCATATCGCGACCATCTAAAAATGCATGTAGGCGGGTCATGGGTACACCAAGTGAATCCGCGAGGCCGATCATTGCTTCGATATGATCTTCGTGACTGTGCACGCCGCCAGGACTCAGTAGTCCAAGAATGTGAAGCGTTCCGCCTTGAGCTTTGGCTTGTCGACAGGCGCTGACCAAGACTTCATTCGTTTCAAAGTCACCTTCGTCGATCGCTTTGCTGATCCGTGTGAAATCTTGGTACACAATTCGGCCAGTTCCAAGATTCATGTGACCGACTTCTGAATTACCCATCTGACCTTTTGGAAGACCCACTGCCTCACCTGATGTCTCTAATTGCGCACCGGGAGCATTTTTAGCCAAACGGTCAAATGTTGGAGTCTTCGCATGATGAATGGCATTGTCATCCGCCGCTTCGCGGAGACCGAAGCCATCCAAAATCAACAGTACAACGGGTTTTGGTCGCATCTAATGGTCCAGAATTCATCGAATCTTACGGATCTAGGCAAGGATCTGACGAGGGACCCGTGACTTCGTCAGCGACATCATTATACTCGACGTCTCAATTTGGATCACGGTCTCTCATCATTTATGCAGGATTTTATCGGATTTGCTCAGGAAAACTGGGCCCTTATGGTGTTATGGGTCTCTGCGGCCGCAACGCTTTACTACACGGAAACTAAAAAAGCCGGTAAATCGGTGAACACAACTGAAGCGACGCGGATGATTAACCGCGACAACGCGCTGATTCTCGATATCCGCGAGCAGAAAGAGTTCACCCAAGGCCACATAGCTGGCGCTTATAACCTGCCTGCGAGTGTTTTTGACAAGAAGGTCTCTGAGATCGACCGTCATAAATCGCATCCTGTGATTGTCGTTTGCAAAATGGGTACCTCTGCAGGATCGATTGCTAAGACACTAAAAAAACGTGGTTTTGAAAATGTCGTTCGGTTGTCAGGCGGGATGTCTGAATGGACGGCAGCCTCATTGCCGACCAAGAAAGGAAAGTCATCATGAGCAAAGTGGTGATGTATACCACTGGAATTTGCCCATTTTGCATTATGGCCAAGCGAATCTTTGATGATTTAGATGTGGCCTATGAAGAAATTCGGGTGGATAAACACCCTGAAAAGCGTCAAGAGATGATGAAAATCACCAATCGACGCACAGTGCCTCAAGTATTCATTGGCGACCGACATGTCGGCGGTTGTGATGACACGCAGGACGCGCTCCGCTCGGGGCAACTTAAAGTATGGTTAAAGGAAGCAGGTATTCATGTCTGAAGAAGTAGCACAGAATTTTTCGATTGCTCGAGTTTACACGAAGGATCTATCTCTCGAGTCACCCAAAGCACCAGAGATCTTTGAAAAACAATGGAATCCAAAGCTCGGACTTGAGGTGGATGTAACCAATCAAAAGTTGAATGACACGTTGTATGAAGTCATTTTGAAGCTCGGTGTGACTGTGAAGACTGACGATGAAGTCGCTTTCCTTATCGAGATTCAACAAGCCGGCGTATTCGTTTTGCAGGGATTTGATGAGGCAACGGTTGAGCATGTCTTAGGCTCAATGTGTCCGAATATTTTGTTCCCGTATGCACGTGAGACAATTGATTCATTGGCGGTTAAGGCAACATTCCCTGCACCAATGCTTGCACCAATTAACTTTGATGCGCTTCTTGAGCAACGGAAGCAACAAACAACGAATTAATCGTCGTTTGAATCTGTATCCGCAAACCCGAGTTCTTTGAGTTTGCGGGTCAGCGTATTTCTGCCCCAGCCCAATTTTTCTGCCGCTTCTTTTTTGCGACCTGCAGTGTCTGTGAGAGCAACTTCAATCAGAGTTCTCTCAAACTCCTCGGTTAGTTTGCCAATGACTTCGCCTTCATGGGACTTAATTAAGCTTGCAGCGCGCTCTCGAAGAAGTCCGGTCCAGGTGAGGGCTGATCGCTGCGTACCTTCTGTTGGCGAGGTAACTTCCGGTGGTAAATCCTGAATCTGAATTTGAGGATTTGGCGCCATCACGGATAACCAGCGGCACATATTTTCAAGCTGCCGGACATTACCTGGCCAGTTGAATTCGGCGAGTGCGCGTTTGGCATCATCGCCGAGGTGTTTGGGTTCTGTATTAATCTCGCGAGCGGCGAGTGCCAAGAAGTGCTCGGCAAGCGCGGGAACATCTTCTCTGCGGTCTCTCAGCGCCGGTAATTGAATTCGGATGACATTCAGTCTGTGGAATAAATCTTCGCGGAAAAGTCCCTCTCTGACCCGCTCTTCTAGATTCTGGTGTGTCGCAGCGATGATGCGAACATTCACTTTAACTGGAGCGGTACCGCCCACGCGATAAAACTCATTATCTGCCAAGACGCGTAATAAGCGTGTTTGTGTATCAAACGGCATGTCCCCGATTTCATCGAGGAAAAGTGTTCCACCATTTGCTTGTTCAAAGCGCCCGGTGCGAGCACCTGTTGCTCCTGTGAACGATCCTTTTTCATGACCGAATAGTTCAGATTCGACCAGGTCTTTCGGTATGGCTGCCATATTCAATGCGATAAATGGCCCGCTTTTTCGCGGTGAGTTTGCATGGACAGCTTTAGCCACCAATTCCTTACCCGTGCCCGATTCTCCATTAATTAATACAGTAATTTCAGCCTGAGCAAGTCGCCCGATGGCTCTAAACACATCCTGCATAGCAGGAGCCTCGCCCAAAATCAGTGGATGTGCTTCGTCTGAATCGGTTTCTGCGATGACAGTCGGTTCTTGATGGCGCTCGAGCGCGCGCTGTACCAACAGGATTGCGTCATCGACGTCGAAGGGCTTTGGTAAATACTCAAATGCACCGCGACTATAGGATGCAACTGCACTATCTAAGTCTGAGTGCGCGGTCATAACAATGACAGGAAGTTTGGGGGAGACGGTATGAAGGTGTTCTAAAAGCGACAATCCATCTTCACCTGGCATGCGGATATCGGTCATTACGACAGTCGGAGTCGTCGCTTCGAGCGCTTTTCGAGCGGCTTTAGCGGAGTCAAAAACTGCGTGCTCAAGTCCTGCGCTCTGGAGCGCCTTTTCTAAAACCCAGCGTATAGAACGGTCATCATCAACGACCCAAACTGTGGGTGAACTCATGGCATATCTCCAAATGGCAATATCACGTCAATCGCGGTATGTCCGGGTTCGGACTCAACTTCGATCCAGCCGTGATGCCGTGAAATGATGGTTTGAGTGATTGATAGTCCAATACCTGAGCCTTGCGCTCTACCGGACACCATCGGGAAAAAAATTCGATCTTTTAAGTCATCCGGAATTCCGGGACCATTATCTTCAATGCGTATCTGAAGCATTGTATGAGCACCTTTTGAGCCCGGATGGGCCCGTCGTACAGCCCGTGTGCTGAATTTGACCCACGGGGTTTCTGTGTCTGATTCGGTGACTGCTTCTAAGGCATTTTTTGCAATATTGAGAATTGCTTGGAACAGTTGGTTGCGGTCCGCGTGTATCTCCGGAAGACTTGGATCGTAATCGCGGCGCATCTCGACAGTTCCACCGGATTCCGCGCTAAGCAGAGAACGTGCGCGTTCGAGAATCAGGTGAATATTAAATTCTTCGTTATCGTGAGCTTGGGGTGTGCCAAGTAATCGGTCGACCAATTCTTTCAGGCGGTCGGCTTCAGAAATAATGATTTGTAAATAGTCTTGGAAACTTTCCGCTCCAGCTTCTTTGGACAGTAACTGTGCCGCACCTTTAATTCCGCCAAGTGGATTTTTCACTTCGTGAGCGAGACCCTGAGCAAGCTTCCGAAATCCTGCTTCATCACTCAATAAACGGCTATCGCGAGTAATTTTGAGTAATTGATCCACTTCTGAGAGTTCGACAAGTACAAGACCTTGATTCATTGGGTCTTGTAGGCGACTGAAAGAGGCGTCGGTCGTCGTTGATAGGTCATCGCGGATCAAAATGAGCTCTCTGAAAGTGAAACTGTGTCCACTGCGAATACAGTGCGACAGGGATTCTTTAAGTTCGGATGCCTGGCCATCAGCAACCCAGTTTTCGAAGGGTGCTGATGCCAGTTGTCGCATTCCCATGGATGTAATACGTCGTGCTGCCTCGTTAGCCCAACAAACTGTTCGTTCCTCATCGAGTAGGACGATTCCGGTGTTGAGCGCATCAAGGAGCCGAGTGTCCATGGTTCAATCGGCCGGAGCGAACTCCGGCCATCGGACTTATACGCTGTAGTACATACCGAATTCGACCGGGTGAGTGGTCATATTCAGTGTTTCGACTTCGCCACGCTTGAGTTCAAGGTAGCCGTCGATCATGCCGTCGGTGAAAACACCGCCTGCTGTCAGGAAGGCGCGATCTGCGTCGAGTGCATCGAGTGCTTGCTCGAAGCTTGATGCAACCGTTGGGATTGCTTTCGCTTCTTCTTCTGGAAGGTCATACAAGTCTTTGCTTGCAGCTTCACCTGGGTGAATCTTGTTCTGGATACCGTCAAGGCCAGCCATCAACATTGCAGAGAACGCCAAGTATGGGTTCGCTGTTGGATCTGGGAAGCGTACCTCGATACGACGGCCTTTCGCACTTGAGACGTAAGGAATACGGATCGATGCAGAGCGGTTACGCGCTGAATAAGCAAGCATCACAGGCGCTTCGAAGCCAGGAACCAAACGCTTGTACGAGTTTGTCGATGCGTTTGTAAACGCGTTCAATGCACGTGCGTGCTTGATGATACCGCCGATGTAGTAAAGCGCTTCGTCAGACAGACCAGCGTAGCCATTACCTGCAAATAAGTTTTGACCGTCTTTCCAGATTGACTGGTGACAGTGCATACCTGATCCGTTGTCACCAACGAGGGGCTTAGGCATGAATGTCGCTGTTTTGCCATAAGCGTGTGCAACATTATGTGTCACATATTTTAAGATCTGAACTTCGTCGGCTTTCTTAACCAACGAGTTGAACTTCACGCCGATTTCGTTCTGGCCAGCTGTTGCAACTTCGTGGTGATGCAATTCGACCTCGAGGCCCATTGCTTCCATGGTTTCACACATTGCTGTACGCAGATCCATGTGTGAATCAATTGGAGGAACAGGGAAGTAACCGCCTTTGACTGATGGACGGTGACCCATATTACCGCCTTCAATTTCAGCATGGCTTGACCAAGCAGCTTCTTCCGCGTCGATCTTGTACATCGCGCCCTGCATGTCAGCTTTCCACTGCACGTTATCAAAAACGAAGAATTCAGGTTCTGGACCGAAGAAACATGTGTCACCGATACCCGTTGACTTCAAATATTCTTCTGCGCGGCGCGCAACAGAACGTGGATCACGCTCGTAGCCCTGCATTGTGCTTGGCTCAACGATGTCACAACGTACGTTGATCGTGACTTCTTCGGTGAACGGATCAACAACAGCCGTCGAATCATCTGGCATCAAGATCATGTCTGATTCGTTAATGCTCTTCCAACCAGCGATCGACGAACCATCGAACATTGCGCCTTCAGCGAAGAATTCGCTATCAACAGCGTGCGCTGGGAAAGTCACGTGCTGCTCTTTACCACGTGGATCTGTGAAGCGAAGGTCTACCCAGCGAGCTTCGCTATCGGCAATTAATTTCAAAGTATTTTCGGACATGTTTGACTCCGTATGTCGAACTCAATACCCCAACCCGCCTGGGTTGAGCGCTCAGTTGCTATTAGCAATCGCTGTGCCGTTTTGTTAAAGGCTTGGTTTTAAAGCAAATGCGGGTGCTATTGTGGTGCAAGTCGGTATTATTTTGCACCTTAATTGTGCATTTAGATAGTCTGGCCGCACAAATATGGTGCAAAACGCGCAGGTGCAAAAAAACACACAGCTGTCATCAAGTGTCCGTTATACTCCCGCGCGCTCGGAGGACTTTATGATTGAACGGATACGTAACGTGGCCATTATTGCGCACGTTGACCATGGAAAAACTACCCTTGTTGATAAGCTACTGGCTGCGTCAGGCACTCTCGACAGGAAAGAGATCCAAAACGAACGCGTGATGGACTCAAATGA
>CAJXTO010000036.1 GCA_913061245.1 uncultured Oceanospirillales bacterium | reverse complement strand
CTGTGAATCAAATTGAACGGGAAGGTGCGATCCGCCGCACATTTGCAATCATCTCGCACCCGGATGCTGGTAAAACGACAATGACAGAAAAGCTTCTGTTATTCGGAAATGCGATTTCTGTTGCCGGTACTGTTAAAGCGCGGAAAGCGGCCCGCCATGCAACATCTGACTGGATGCAGATGGAGCAGGAGCGCGGTATTTCGGTGACAACCTCGGTGATGCAGTTTCCTTATAAAGATCGTGTCGTGAATCTCTTAGATACGCCGGGTCACGAGGATTTTTCTGAAGATACCTATCGGACGCTGACAGCAGTCGATTCAGCGTTGATGGTACTTGATGGCGCCAAGGGTGTTGAGGACCGCACAATTAAGCTGATGCAAGTGTGCCGTTTGCGGACCACGCCGATCGTTTCATTTGTGAATAAATTGGACCGTGATATTCGCGATCCGATTGAGTTGATGGATGAAGTTGAAGACGTTTTAAAAATTGAAGCGACTCCTGTTACTTGGCCAATCGGAATGGGTCCTCATTTCAAGGGTGTTTATCATCTAAGAACCGATACGATTCACGTCTACATCAAAGGACAAGGTGACCGAATTCCTGACGATGTAAAAATCCAAGGTCTTGATTCAGACGAGGCGCGCGAACTGCTTGGATCTGAGTGGCAGGATTTTGCAGATCAAGTTGAGCTTGTGCGAGAAGCAACTCCAGAATTCGAGGTCGAACGGTTCTTGGCGGGTGAACTGACGCCGGTATTTTTTGGCACAGCGATGGGAAATTTCGGCGTCCGCGAGATGCTTGATGACTTCGTCGAATACGCACCCAAGCCGATTGTTCGTGAGACAGAAACGCGAACGGTCGACCCAACTGAAGAAAAGTTTTCAGGCTTTGTGTTTAAGATCCAAGCCAATATGGATCCGAAACATCGTGATCGTATTGCATTTCTCCGCGTGTGCTCTGGAGCCTACAAGAAGGGCATGAAGATCAAGCACACTCGGATTGGCAAAGATGTTCGCATCTCTGATGCAGTCACATTTTTGGCTGGTGACCGTGCCTCGGCTGAAGAAGCGTACCCAGGCGATATTTTGGGTCTGCATAACCACGGCACGATTCAAATCGGCGATACGTTTACAGAGGGAGAGGATCTGCAATTCACCGGGATTCCCCACTTTGCTCCTGAATTATTTCGTCGAGTCCGACTTAAAGATCCGTTGAAGACAAAACAACTCCAGAAAGGGTTGACGCAGTTATCAGAAGAGGGTGCAACACAGGTGTTTATGCCGCATAAAAATAACGATTTGATCGTTGGTGCGGTGGGTGTGTTGCAGTTCGATGTGGTTGCATTTCGGCTTCTTGATGAATACAAGGCTGAGGCAGTTTACGACCAAATTAGCGTCCACACGGCACGTTGGATCAAATGCGATGATCCTAAAATGCTCGCCGATTTTAAGAAGAAGGCCTATGAACATCTCGCTGATGATGGCGGTGGATACCTGACCTATCTGGCTCCTTCACGAGCGAATCTGCAGTTGATGCAAGAACGCTGGCCAGATGTTCAGTTCTTGGAAACGCGAGAGCATTGATTGATGTGGGTTGATATCAATGCTCATCTTGAGCTGATGTCTTCCCCTTCTGACGAAGTGCTTAAAGAAGCCGGCTTAGTCGGCGTCAGTTTCATTGCAACTGGTACCCATCCCGATCAATGGCGTTGGATCGAAGACAAAGCTCCATGCGTGGCATTTGGGCTTCATCCACACCACCTCACTCAAAAATCCGATTGGCTTTCAATTCTTGAAGACGTGTTGCTCCGGCATCAGAAAAGTGCGATCGGTGAAATTGGTCTTGATTTTCGATCTGGAATGCCTGAACAGACTGCTCAGATTCATGCATTTGAGAGTCAGTTAGCGCTCGCTCGGTCGCTGGATCGCGCAGTCATTATCCACGCTGTGAAATCACATAACGAAGTGATCTCCCTATTAAAGAAGGTTCGGTGTGAGCGTTTTGTTATCCATGCATTCACTGGATCCATCGACATTGCTAGAGCATATCTCTCTCTCGGTGGGTATCTAAGCGCAGGTGGGCTGATGACGCGAAAGCCGAAGCCTCGAGCGCTGTCTGTTTTTCAATCGATTCCAAAAGACAGGATATTGCTTGAGAGTGATGCGCCAGATTTACCGATTGCGGGCAAGCGAGAAGGCTCACCTGCTCACTTGCCACTGATTGGACGCGTTTTAGCACAGGAGCTTGAGCTTAGTGAGTCGGCTCTTCAACTACTGTGTACTCGGAATGCGCAGACTTTGTTCGATTACGATTTCTTTCAATCAAACTGAGTACAGACGGCACAATCATTAAAACCAGGACAGTCCCGTAGGCCAGTCCGAAAACAATCGTCGTCGCCATTGGGATGAGAAACTGTGCCTGTGGTGATGTCTCAAATAAGATCGGTGTGAGGCCAGCGATGGTCGTCAATGATGTGACCAAGACAGCCCGAAATCTAAGGCAACTCGCCTTAACAATTGCCTCCATGTGGTCTTCACCTGCCTGAATTAGGCGGCGATAGGTGTCTACCAATACGATCGAGTCGTTAATCACAATTCCAGACAGTCCAAAGAACCCGAACAACGACAGCACAGTGAGGTCGAGCCCCATCAGCCAATGGCCACCGATCGCCCCTGTCAGGCCGAGCGGGATTGCAATCAAAACAGCAAATGGCCACGAGTAGCTTGAGAAGACCCAGGCCAGAATGATGTAAATCATCGTCAGCGCAACCAATACGCCCACTTTCATGTCTGCAAAGGTTTCTTCGCGGTCTTGAGCGCGACCTTGAATGTTGGATTTTAAGCCGTACTTGGCTGTGATTTCTGGCAATGCACTCGTGCGTACATCGGTCAGAATTTCGGCTGCGTTAGCAGTGAGATTATTCACGTCAGCACTCACGACAATGCTCATTTGACCATCGGTACGTCGCAATTCATCAAGACCTCGACGCGCTTCAAATGAAGCGACCACTGGGAGCGGAACGATGGTCCCGCTTGGGGTGACGATTGGGAGTTGATCAAGTGTTGCGAGTCGGTCACGTTCGGTTTCAGAGAGCGAGAGAAGGACGTCAACTTCGATGCCATCTTCATAAAATGTTTGCAGCGTGCGTCCCTCGAAAGCCCCGCGTAACTGTCGTGCGAGCTGCTGTGAACTGAGGTTTAACTGACGTCCCTGGGGGGTTAATTTAACCACCAATTGTTCTGCACCGAATGGGAGATCGTCGTCGATATTTGAGACGCCAGGGTAGCGCCTGAGCGCATCTTGTATCTCAAGCGAGGCAGCCTTTAGGATTTCCGCGTTACCTCCGGTCAGCTTAATTTCGATAGGCTTTGATGGAGGTCCACCTTGAGCCTGTCGAATGGAGAATTTCTCAATACCGCCAGGTAATTTGATCTTGGCCCGCCATGCATCAATGATCTCGTCATTCGGTGGACCTTCAAGCTCTCCCGTGAGGATGACCTTCAGTGTTCCATAATGATCACCAGTTCCTCCTCGGACGCCAGGTGCTGACAGTTGCCGATGTTGCTGTAACGTGTGGCGGATGACTGTGCCACCAAATTCTTTATTAACAGCCTGAGCGGTCTCTTCGAGGTGGTTGAGAAATTGATCCACTTCTTGCGGAGTGGTCCCTGTAGTGAACTGAGCTCCAGCCCACAGCGTTGTCCCATCGATCGAAGGGAAGAACGTGAATTTAACGCGTCCACCGGAAATCAATCCGATGGAAAGAATGAACACGGTCAGTGCGGTGACCAACGTGAGCGCTGGCGCTTTTAAGATAATCCCTACAAATGGTTTAAACACATTGTCGCGGAAGTTGATGAACCCACGGTCCAGTGCTTGCCTGATTTTCCCCTCATCATGGCGGTGTCCGCGATTAAGACTCTGCTGTAGGTGACCTGGGAGAATCAAAAAGCATTCGATCAACGATGCCACAATGACACAAATCACGATGATGGGGATGTCTTTCAGAATGGAGCCAATAATTCCGCCGACGATCAGGAGTGGGGAGAAAGCGGCAATGGTGGTCAAGCTCGATGACACAACGGGTGCAAGCATGCGCTCTGAGCCGTGTAATGCTGCGTTGAGCGGTGTTTGTCCTGATTGATAGAGGGACAGAGTGTCTTCAGCCACAACAATTGCATCATCCACAATGACCCCAAGCGCCATGATCATTCCGAACAGGCTGATCATGTTGATGGTGCCGCCGATCATCCAAAGAATCGCTAGCGTCGCCAGAAATGAAACTGGAATTCCAAGAGTGACCCAGAATGCGACGCGTTGGTTTAAAAAGAGATACAAAATGATGACGACAAATAGGAGGCCTGTGAGTCCATTTTCGAGCAACAAATTGATGCGATCGTTTAGATACTGCCAGCGTTCATCTAGAACAATCAGTTGGGTCCCACTTGGAAGTAACGGTTGCGCCTCGGCAATCCATTGATTCGTGATCTCTGCCATTGCAAGAGTTGAATCATTTTCCGTGCGCTGCGGGATAATCTCGACGGCAGGCTGTCCCTGATAGGTAAGATAGGGTGCTTTTGGATCGACGCGATCACGCACGATGGCGATATCGCCAAGCCGAGTTCCGATTGGCGAGCCATCGAGTGCAATCAGTGTATTTGAGATATCTGTTTGACTGCGCCCTTGTTCGAGACTTCTGAGTTGCCGTTCGCCATCATCGCGACCTGCTGTACCTGCCGGCAAATCGCGTGCTTGGGTGAGTATGCGATCCGCCAGCGTGTCTAAAGTCAGTCCGAGAGAGGCAAGCGTCTCTGCAGTTGTCTCGATCTGCATTTCACGGGTCGGTAAACCTCGGAAGTCGACCTTTCGAATCCCGCGCGCGAGAAGTTCTTGTTCTGCTTGAAGCGCAAGTTTTTGAAGTTCAAAAGGCGTCAGGGGTCCGGTGATGAGTAAGTTAGAAATGTCTTCATATCGGGTCAACGAAGATACCATTGGATCTTCAGCGCCCTCAGGCAACGTCAGGTTCTGATCAATCCGTTGGCTGATGTCATCAAGCGCTTGTGAGAGATTGGTGCCTTCGACGAGTTCGATACGAAAACTTGCAGAACCAAACTGACTGGTGGCATCGATCGAATCAATGACCGCCAATTCTTCGATTGCGTTTTCAATTGGAACAGTTAGGCCTTCTTGTACATCCTCAGCGGTGGCTCCGGGCCACGCAACTGAGACTGTAATAATGTCGAGTTCAAACGTTGGAAAGAATTGAGTTCTCAAACGATCTACGCCGATTGCACCAGCGATGATCATAATCACCATGAGCAAATTGGCAGCGACACGATGTTTGGCAAACATGTGCACAAATCCGATCACTGGATAACCTCAACTTGCAGGCCTGTCACGGCTGCGGGTAGGCGAGAGACGAGAATTCGGTCACCGGATCCGAGCAATGATGAGCGGACCAGTACTTCAGTTTTCTCTGGGCCTGGACGTTGTCCGAGACGTTCAACTGAAATCGCCTCCAGTGTATTGGATGGGGTGATGCGATAAATCAGATTGCCCCCATAGAGCGCGTCAGTTGGTAAGACAACAACATTTTGCTCTGCTGCCAATTGAATTGATACGGAGATAACCGTGCCGGTTGCCGGGAGATCGACATCGGATGCAAAGAACGCATCGATGGAACCTGTGTTGTCACGAACAGCACCGCTCACCCGCGTTAAAGATAATTGGTGATCGCGATCGGTCTTTGCGCTGACAGGTTCATTTTTGATTAAGGATTGGGACAGTGTTTGTCCAACGACTGCCGGTACTTGTACTCGAATTTCGCGACCAGAATCTGGAGCGAAGATTGCAAGATTTTGATTGGATTGAACGCGATCGCCGGCAACAACATTGACTTCAATGACCTGGCCATCTTGAGGAGCTCGCACTGATGTTGATTCGAAATCGCGAGTTGCCGCTCGAACCTCCGCCTCAAATCGTTGGATCGCTGTCTTTAATTGATCACGCTTCGAATCCACTGTCGATAATGCCAATTCACGCCGGTTAATCTGGAGTTTTTGATTCACAACAGCTTGTCGCGCTGTATCGAGGTCTTGTTCACTCGCGAGATTACGTTGTTTTAGGTCCTGTATACGGGAGAGCTTGTGCTCTAAAATTTCGAGCGCTTCTTGATCGAGCTGCAGTGCCTCTTGGTCTTTTGCTTCAGTCGCATCGAGTGCGATGAGATTCGCTTTTGCATCGGCTAGATTGGCTTGTGCCTGTGACAGTTTGATTTCGGCATCGACCGCATCGAGCTCCATGAGAACCTCGTTGGCACGAACGCGTGCGCCTTCGCGAACGTTTAGAGAGGCAACGTCTGTTGCTATCCGTGCTTTGAGTGTTTGTGTATCTGGATTTTCGATCGTACCGAATCCGTTAAACACTGGGGATACCGTTTCCAGTTCAATCACTTCGGTTGAAACGCGCCAAACAGCTGCAGGTGCCTCGCGCACGGCTGCGGTTGGTTTCGATTGTGTGAGTAAAATAAATCCGCCAATTCCTACGCCAAATATAGCGAGGCCAATGACGAACGATTTCAATGGAATGCGTCTCATGGGGAGCCTTTTGTTCATGTCGTGTGAGATTACACGTGGCTCCCCGATGAGACCAGAGGGTTACTGGCCGATTGCGATCTGTTGCGTGTCAGAATCCTGGTTTTCGTTCTGAATCTTGACGTAGATCTCTTCTCGGTGAATGTCGACTGACTTTGGCGCATTAATACCAAGGCGCACGTGGTTACCAAAAAGTCCCAAGATCGTGACCGATACATCATCACCGATCATCACTTTTTCACCAATTTTACGGGTTAATACCAACATGGGCTCACCTCTTATCTCTGTCCGTAGGGTTGTTTGTCCAATTAATGTCCTAAACATTGCTATTATTTTTTTGGGTCGTCAACTGTTTTCGAACTAAATCGGTGAAATTCAGGAATTTTTTCTGAAATTATCTTTTGGTGATGTTGTTTTGTTTCGTTTTTGTCTATGTTGCGGAAGAAAAATATGGACAAGACAGCGTTTGGTATTCTGTTCGAAAAGGAGATGGCGATGTACAAACTGATCGTATTCGTTCCAGATGACGCAAAAGAGCATGTGAAGAATGCGCTCTTCGATGCAGGCGCCGGCTCGCTTGGCGCATACAGTCACTGTTCTTGGGAGTGTTTAGGTACGGGCCAGTTTTTGCCCAATGAATCAGCGAATCCGCATATCGGTGCGGTCGGCAGCATTGAGCGGGTACCAGAGTGGCGAGTGGAGATGTTGGTGTCGGACAACCTGATCAATCCGGTTAAGGATGCATTGTATTCATCGCATCCTTATGAGGAACCAGCGTTTGATTTGATTCGCGTAGAGGACCCGGTTCCTCGAACTTAAACCCGCGCCGATATTGGTGTCTCATCGCGATCAATGCAGTGCAACGAAAAGGTCCCTGTTTCGAGGTCGCTCTTCAGTTGAGTGAGTGCATCACGCACCGTATGAAATGCCAGCTCATCCCATGGAATCTCATCCATACTAAAGAGCCTTGTCTCCAAACTTTCCGGACCTGAGCCATATTGACCATTGGTTAGAAAAGCCAGATACAGCATATAGACCTGGCTGATTGTTGGGATGGATGTGACGACATACAGCTGATCAAGATCAGGGGTCGCGCGTGCTTCCTCCCATGTTTCTCGTAAAGCGGCCTGAGCCACGGTCTCGCCGTTCTCCATGAATCCAGCGGGAAGTGTCCAGAGTCCATAACGTGGTTCGATTGCTCGTTTGCAGAGAAGGACCTTATCGTTTTCAAGGACCACGCACCCGGCAATGATTTTGGGATTCTGATAATGAATCGTGCCGCATTGGTCGCATACATCTCTCGGCCGATTGTCGCCTTCTGGGACGCGTCGAATGGTTGCCGCGCCACAATTTGAGCAAAAGTTCATAGGGCTCTCCCGTGTTTGTTCCTATACTAACCAAATGCATGTGACGAAACAGAGTGTTCGAGAAAAACTATTAAAACGAGAACCAGCGCATCTCGATATGTGTCGGGGCCATGCCGCGGTAGCCTTCGTGATTTCAGGAGCTATGTGTCCAAGCTTGACGCTCTGCGTTAAGGCGCCTCATTTAAGAAAGCATGCCGGGGAAGTGTCATTACCTGGCGGGAAAATCGAGTTAGGTGATCCGTCAGTTGTGAAAGCAGCATTGCGCGAACTTGAAGAGGAAACCGGTTTGGCGCTCACCGAAGATCACTGTCTAGGCTATCTGAAACCGATCGAAAGTTTGCATCAGTTGTCCGTGATTCCATGTGTATTTTGGTCAGATGACCGTTTAGTCGGCGCACCTCAAGAACAAGAAATAGCGCGGGTATTTACGATGCCAATGAGGGAGTTTTTTGACCAAACGCCTACCTTTGATGTGAGTCGTCATCGCGCGCCTGAAGTGTGGATGCCAAGATGGCGTTACGAGAACGAAGAAGTTTGGGGATTAACTGCACTCATTGTTCGAGATTTCTTTCAAACAGTTGCTACTGATCAGACACTTCTGAATCGACCTTCCAGGCTTTGACTGAGCGAACTCGATTATCTTGAATCGCTAATACCTCAAGGCGATAGTCGCCATACTGGATTCCGAGACTGTTTTCGGGGATGAATTCTAATAATTCAACGATTACGCCGCTGACCGTTCGAGGTCCATCCGTCGGCAACTCCCACTCGAGGATTCGGTTCAAATCGCGGACAGTTGCCGAGCCATCAATGATGTAAGTGCCGTCATCTTGTGGATGAACGTCTGGGGACGTTTCTTGAATGTGGTCAGTGGTGAATTCACCAACAATTTCCTCAAGAATGTCATCAATTGTGACTAAGCCCTCAATTTCTCCGTATTCATCAACCACGACAGCTAAACGTTCGCGTTCTTTTTGGAAGTTAAAGAGTTGGGTGTGCAAAGCAGCGCTCAACGGAACAAAGTAAGGTTCCTCGCACAACTCAGCGATACGATTTTTAAATTCCTGTTCATCACGCAACAGCTCGGCATCGTCCAGAAGCTTAAGTGCTGTCCGAGCGTGCAAAATACCAACAAGATCTTCGATATCTTCATTGAAAACCGGGAGACGTGTGTGTTGTGTCGAGCGCAATTGGTTAACGAGTTCATCGACTTCATCTGTCAAATCGAGCCCGACGATTTCCCCGCGCGGAACCATGATCTCATCGACCTGTACTTTTTCGAGATCCAAAATGGAGAGCAGCATCCCGTGACGTCGCGCTGGGATCCGGTGCCCGCTTTGCATCATTAAGGTCCGCAGCTCTTCTTTGGTCAGGCGATCTCGGTTTGAGCTCTCAGGATTGATACCGAGAAGTCTCAGTAACCCATTGGATAACAGGTTTGTCGTCCAGACGAGTGGGTACGTGATGCGGAGTAATGGAAGCAAGATGAAACTGGCTGGTCCTGCGATGCGCTCTGGGTGGAGTGCTGCGAACGTTTTTGGCGTGACCTCGGCAAAGATCAAAATAACAAGAGTCAGCGCGCCGGTTGCAATGGCGACACCCGCATCTCCAAAAATACGGACAGCAAGAACGGTTGCAATTGCTGATGCAAGGATGTTGACGAAGTTATTGCCGATCAAAATGAGTCCAATCAAGCGATCGGGGCGCTCAAGTAACGAGAGAATCCTTGAGGCAGTTCTTGAACCTTCTTCAGCTTGATGTTGAAGCCGCACACGGTTGATTGCCATGAGTCCGGTTTCTGAACTCGAGAAGAATCCTGATAGGAAGATTAGAAGAACAAGAATTCCAAACAGAAATTCGTTAGAGATATCACTCAAAAGCAGGATCCATCACAGAACAAATTCCAAAATCGCTTTGCTACCAAGATAGCCAATGCATAAAAGGGCGGCGGCAGCGATTGCTGTTTTTCGCATGGTACGGGTGACGCCACCTTCTTTGAAATGTTGCCAGAGCGCAAGCGCCATGCCGCACCATGCCAGAACAGATAACGCTGTTTTATGGGCAAGGTGTTGAGCCCAGAAATCTTCGACATACATAACGCCAGTAAGAAGCGCGACCGTTAAGACCACCCAGGCTGTTTGCACTGTCCGTAAAAACAAATGTTCCATTGCGTCCAATGGCGGGAGAGCGGCGATTAGGGGTGTGAGTGGTCGTTCTTTGAGTTTGGTATGTTGCCAGGACAGCAAAATGGCGAGAGTTCCAGCATAAGCGATTGCTCCATAGGCCACGATTGAGGTTGCAACGTGCACGGCGGTCTCAAAGTTCAGAGGGTTCAGTTGGCTTGACACTGGACCCATCACTGACGTGATCAGTGTAAAGAGTCCTGTGAGAGGAGCGACTCCAATCAATAGTGCATTGACTGGATGTTTGAAGCTTGAGCCGAGGACGATGACTAACAGAAGGGCGCCGAGTAATGTGCCCATCAGTCCTGTGGTTGGTCTGCCGCCATTGTCGCCCAGGCCTTGAACGACTAGGAAAACCGAAAGAACGCAGCCTGCGATACCTAGTAACAATGAAGAAGCATCGCGGACTTCGCCTTTTTTAAACGCATTAAACTGGCGGATTCCCGATGCAAACAGCACTGATGTCGCAAGTAATCCCGGAACTAATAAAGACATCATCCTACTCTGAGTCGATTTTTCGTTATCATAGTGTGTTCGAACTCCATGCTAAAGAGATCACATGTTTAATTCATTAAGTGAACGTCTTTCGAAGACACTACAGTCCATGGGCAAAAAAGCCCGTCTGACGGAAGACAATATAGCGAGTACGCTCAAAGAAGTCCGCAAAGCATTGTTAGAAGCTGACGTTGCCCTGCCAGTTGTTAAACAATTTGTTTCCCAGGTGCGTACCCGTGCCTTGGGTCGAGAGGTGCGGGCTAGTCTGACACCTGGGCAGCAGTTTCTGAAAGTTGTTCAAAGTGAGCTCGAGGCCGTTCTTGGTGGCCCCTCTGAATCGTTAAATCTTGCGCAGCGTCCGCCTGCAATCGTGTTATTGGCCGGCCTTCAAGGTGCGGGTAAAACGACAACGGCGGCCAAGCTCGCTAAATTCTTGACCAATCGCGAAAAGAAAAAAGTCTTACTGGTGAGTGTTGACGTCTATCGTCCAGCTGCAATGGAGCAGCTTGCAACGCTTGGTGCACAGATTGAAGTTGATGTGTTCCCATCGACGCCGGATCAAAACCCGGTAGCGCTCGCCCAAGCTGCATTGCAAAAAGCTGAATCTGCGGCTTATGACGTGCTCCTCGTTGATACCGCAGGTCGTTTGGGTATCGATGAAGACATGATGAAAGAAATCTCAGGTCTTCATCAAGCGCTGAATCCAGTCGAGACATTGTTCGTGGTTGATGCGATGACAGGCCAGGATGCTGCAAATACAGCCAAAGCATTTTCTGACGTTCTACCGCTAACCGGAGTGATTTTGACAAAAGCAGACGGTGATGCACGCGGTGGTGCGGCACTCTCTGTCAAAACGATCACTGGACAACCCATCAAGTTCATGGGTGTCGGTGAGACGGTCGATGGTCTTGAGGCATTTCATCCTGATCGATTGGCGTCACGCATTCTCGGAATGGGCGACATCATGGGCCTCATCGAAGAGGCTGAGCAGAAACTTGATAAAGAAAAAGCTGAGAAAGTTGCTAAGAAAGTCCTCAAGGGCAAAGGCTTCGATCTCGAGGACTTTCGAGATCAGTTGCAGCAAATGCGCAACATGGGCGGCATGAAGGCTCTTTTGGAAAAAATGCCCGGAATGGGGCAAATGGGTGCTCAAATGCAGAACCAGGTCGACGAAAAGCAATTCGTTCGTATGGAAGCTGTAATCAACTCGATGACGCCTATTGAGCGCCGTGATCCAGAAGTGATTAATGGTTCCCGTAAACAGCGGATCGCCGCGGGCTCAGGAACCGATGTGCAAGAAGTGAATAAAGTCCTTAAGCAGCACAAACAGATGTCGAAAATGATGAAAAAAGTCGGCAAAAAAGGCGGTATGCAGAAAATGATGCGCGGAATTTCAGGAATGATGCCTCCTGGTGGTATGCCACGGTTGTAAGTTGCACACAAAGTCATTATCATTGCGCGCCTTTGAATTTTAGGCTCTTTGAGAGCGAACACAGGATTGAGAGAACATGGTAACGATTCGTCTTTCACGCGGCGGTTCTAAG
>CAJXTO010000035.1 GCA_913061245.1 uncultured Oceanospirillales bacterium | reverse complement strand
ATCAACCACGAGCAACGCGCCTTCACACGCATACAGCGAACGTGACACTTCGTAACTGAAGTCAACGTGACCTGGCGTATCGATGAAGTTCAATTCGTAGGTTTCGCCGTTAAGCGCCGTGTAATTCAGGGTCACACTTTGCGCTTTGATGGTGATCCCGCGTTCGCGCTCAATATCCATTGAATCAAGAACTTGAGCCGCCATCTCACGGTCTGACAGACCACCACAACGCTGGATGAAGCGATCAGCCAGCGTTGATTTACCATGGTCAATGTGAGCGATGATAGAAAAGTTTCGAATATGTGACGGGTCAGTCAAGACTCCATTGCTCCTAGCGAAAAAATCGCGTTAGTTTAACGACCTAATCGCAAAGTGAGAAATGTTGAATTGCCTCCACGTACAACAAGTACCGGAATTGGCCGATCTGTGGGCAAAGAATCCAGTAATGTTTGCAGATCTGAGACGCGCATAATCTCACGGCCACCGACCTGCGTAATGATATCGCCTGCTCTTAAACCGGCACTTAACGCAGGATCCTCACTGACCTCTTTGACCAAAATTCCGCCTTGAAGATTACTCTCAGCTTTGAGTGACTCAGGAACTTCATCGACTGTCATGCCCAAAATCGCCTTTGGCTGCGACGACATCGCCTGTGCCACTTGGTTCGCCTCAGGTAGCTGTTCAATAGTCACATCCAGAGTGAGTCGATCACCTTGGCGGACAACATCGACAGGCACTGTGGTACCCGGACGCACCAGACCCACCATCGGCGGTAAATCAGATGAACGCTCCACGTCTTTACCGTTGAAACGCACGATGATATCACCCGGTTGTATTCCGGCTTTACCTGCAGGTCCTGAGCTTGAGGCTTGAGCAATCAACGCACCCATCGGCTTCTCGAGACCAAAACTCAAAGCGAGATCGCGATTGACTTCCTGAATCAACACGCCCAACCAACCGCGACGAACAACACCATCTTCCTGGATCTGTTCCGTGACGTTCATCGCCAGATTCATTGGAATGGCAAACGACAATCCCATGAATCCACCCGATCGCGTGAAAATTTGCGAGTTGATCCCAACGACCTCGCCATCGAGGTTAAATAATGGACCACCCGAATTACCCGGGTTGATCGCCACGTCGGTTTGAATAAACGGGACATAGCTCTCGTCAGGCAAGGCGCGACCAGTCGCACTCACGATGCCAGCAGTGACGCTATAGTCAAACCCAAATGGCGATCCGATAGCGACAACCCATTGACCTCGTTTGACATCATCACTATCAGCAATTTTGACGACAGGCAGGTCGGTTGCATCAAGTTTTAGTACAGCCACATCAGAACGCGGATCTGTACCCACAATTTCAGCAATAAATTCCCGACGGTCGTTCAAACGAACAATAACGGTCTCTGCGCCCTCGACCACATGGTTATTGGTTAGCACATAACCATCTTTTGAAATAATGAAACCCGATCCTAACGACCGCCCCTCGCGCTCTTGCGGGGGCATCGGGACACCACGTTCAAAAAACTCTCTGAAAAACGGAGGGAGATTCTGCAGATCCGGCATTTGCTGAGGTCTGGACGCTGGCTGAGAGGAACGCGTTGAGATGTTCACAACTGCTGGAGATACATCATCAACCAACTGCGTAAAGTCAGGTAATTGTGCTTGCACGTTAAGGCTAACGACAACTACGCACCCAATAAAAAAGCGCATCATTGCTTTCATTGATCAATCCTTATCTGAAACGTTCGTGTCCAGTAACGACTGGACAACCAACCCAAGGCAAGACCAACAAACGCAGCCACTGCCTGGGACAACTCGCTCCATCCCTCCGTCTGTCCAACGATAATTGGTGCAATCAAACCAATTAACGGCAAACCATAGAGCTTAATTATTTGCGAAGTTAACGCCTGCTCATCAATGTTCAGAACGACGACGTCTCCCGCACTCACAGAAATGGGTTCATTGAGGGGAATTTCAAAGGTTTGACCGGCAGATTTTCTACTCAGCCAATCCGATCGACAGCGGCCAAGGTCCTGACACGCTGGACACAATGACTGACCAACCGCTTTCACAGTCAGCGAGCCTGCGTCGACCGATATCACTTCAACTGATTTTTGACAGCTCACTGTGAGCGACTCAACAAACCTTTCAAGCCATCGACGTCGAGTGCTTCGATAATCGTCTTACCGGTATCAGGCGGAATTTCACCAACCAAGGTCACGCGAAGTGCTCCGCCGGATAACGCATAGTCTTTACCGAGTGCAACGGTTGGACCCAGAATCGCTTGCATATCTGGCTCAGGCCGTGAGTTTGTCAACTCCAGAAAAATAGAGAAGCTACCGAGTCCATCTGTGTAGACAAGGGTATACACGCGATGACTGCCGGCTCTCGATGGAAGTGCTGAAACCAGTTGGTAACCGGCTGGCAACCAACTCGCTGGCGAAAACTGCAACACTGTCTCTGGCGCCGTGATTGGATAAACCTTGACCTGTAAAGACTCCTGACCGCTTGCGATTTCAACCGATTGCGGTCCAACAGTCAGCTCAGAAAACTCGAACTGCTCGAGCGTTTGATTGTTTGCGTTAAGGGTTTGTGATCTCAGTAACAGTGATGTCTCTTCATCGACCCAAAACTTGTAGGTATGACGATGGCCATCCATCGATTCGACCAATACGAGCTGTGCTGATCGATCAGCGATCCGCTCGATTCCCCCAAGTGTAATTTGATACGGCGCCTCAAAAATCTGCCTCGGCTCCGAATTAATCATCCCCGGCAAAGGGTATCCTTGGCGCAGAACATCCGGACCTGGAACCGCTTCAATCAGCGAGTCACCAGATTGCGCGCGCTCCAATGGTTGCCCCGAGAGACGTCTCAACCGAGCAGTTTCCTGCCCATTGACAACGTCATGCTGAAAAGCGAGGTTCGCCAAGACATCAGCTCGCTGGTACACGAGCTTTCCTGAGTACGACAACGACCGAACAGCCATAGCCATCGACCGAAGCTTCTCTTTGGCGGGTTCAGAACTAATGCCGAATGCTTGTGAGCTCACAAGCGTAAGTGTGCAAAGAAGCACACCAAGAAATCGAGAAAGCATTACTCGATTGGCTCGTCACGCCCCATGATTCGTGCGAGCGGAAGAACAGATGTTCCACCAACGACTGCGGTGTTTTCCGCATGGCGGATAAGATAAGGGCTGAGGCGATTGCTCACCAACTGCTTCATATCTTGTTCTGTCAGGATTCTTGCAACAGGACGACGTTCGACCGCATCTTGAGCACTGGTCACACCATCAACTGAGACGGTCTCTTTCTGAACAGGCATCTGGAACTTAATAATCTCGAGCGGCTCCGACGCAGCAACTGTCGGTTGTGTATCGACAGGAGCAACGACCTTAACGCCCACCACCACGGCAAAGGCGATCGAAGCGGCAATCGCAAACTGACCAGTCAACGCGGCAAAGCGATTAGGTAATGGCTCTTTTGTTGGGAGAAATGTGACATGTGGAGCAACTTCTTGGCTGTAATCATCAGCAATTGGCTTCGCCTCAGTCACACCATCAAGTTCTGCATTAATACGGTCTAGTAAACTCGTACCAAGCACTGACTCTCCACGCATCGTACTGCTGATCGCCTGACAAGACGCCCAGTACTCCTTGAGATCACCACGTGATTTCGTCGCATCAAGGATTTTACGTGCCTCGAATTCCGTTGCTTCCTGATCAACTAATGCCGACAGGGATTGTCGCAAGGTCTCGGTCATTCAGTCACCACTCCAATGTATGGGTTTACTGTATTTAACGTCTTTGACAATTTCATGACAAAAAAGTTCCCGGAAATTTCTGAGAAATTTCTTGGACAACATGATCGCGGGCTCTGAAGATCCGTGATCGCACTGTTCCAATTGGACAATTCATCGCCAATGCAATCTCATCATAGCTCATTCCTTCGAGCTCACGAAGCGTTAATGCTTGTTTCAAATCTTCAGGAAGTTGCTCAATCGAGTGCAGTATTGCTCGTTGCAATTCCTCAGCCACCGCTTCGTCTTCAGGTGCCGACAAATCCTGTAGAACTGACAGTTCACCTGTGCCGTCATCATCAACAGAAACGTCTTTCGACTCTTTTGCACGAGAAGCCAAATGGTTCTTTGCGGTATTTACCGCGATTCGATATAGCCAGGTGTAAAATGCACTCTCACCCCGAAAGGTATTTAAGGAACGATAGGCTTTTACGAAGGTATCCTGTAAAACGTCCAGAGCATCACTTTGATTTGAAACTAAGCGACTAACTAACGAGAGCAATCGAGATTGGTATTTCAGAACCAATAGATCAAAAGCGTGGCGATCACCCAAGCGGGCACGATCAACCAATAACTGGTCATTGTCAGCCTCGACTTTTTGAACTGGCGATTCCATACCCAAGAGCGTTTTCTCAAGAAATTCAATGACTACGATGACATGTACCATCTAAAAGGACAAGCAGAATGAATGCCGATCCGCAACTTCATCAGGTTGATGTACTGGTTCTCGGAGCCGGCGCAGCTGGTTTAACAGCCGCCCTATCAATTCCCAAGCATCTGTCTGTCGCTGTGCTTACCAAAGATCCTAGCGGAGGCTCTACACGCTGGGCCCAAGGCGGTGTTGCCGCGGTCATCGATGACCAAGACTCAATCGAAAGTCATGTGGACGACACTCTCATTGCCGGAGCTGGATTGTGTCATCAGGATGTCGTTGAACACGTTGTTTCGAGTGCTCGAGAAGCGATTGATTGGCTTGTTGAGCAAGGTGTCGCGTTCACCAAATCTGAGGAGTCTTTCCACCTAACGCGCGAGGGCGGCCACTCGCACCGCAGAATTTTGCACGCAGCAGATGCAACAGGCTGGGCAATCCAAGATGCCCTTGACCGCCAAGCCAGTGAAGCCGAAAACATCACGTTCTATCACAATTTCATCGCGGTGGATTTGTGCTTCGACCGAGGTCGAGGCCCGAGAACAAGACGCGTTCGCGGATGCTACGTGCTCAACAAGCAAACCGGCGAAGTCGATACTTTTCTTGCCCACGCTGTCATTTTAGCAACAGGCGGCGCCAGCAAAGTATATAAGTACACTTCCAACCCAGACGGCGCCAGCGGTGACGGCATCGCAATGGCATGGCGAGCTGGTTGTCGCGTTGCCAATATGGAATTCAATCAGTTCCACCCAACATGCTTATTCCATCCAGATGCGAAATCCTTTCTGATTTCAGAAGCGGTCCGCGGCGAAGGAGGTATTTTGCGACTGCCGGACGGCACTCAGTTCATGCCTGGATTTGACCCGCGCGCCGAACTTGCTCCGCGCGACATCGTTGCTCGCGCGATCGATCACGAAATGAAGCGGATCGGCGCCGATCACGTCTATCTGGATATCACACATCGAGACCCAGAATTTATCAAAAGCCATTTTCCGACGATCTATCAGCGCTTAATTGAGTTGGATATCGACATGACTAAGGATTGGATTCCAGTGGTACCAGCCGCTCACTACACCTGCGGCGGAGTGCTCGTGGATTTGCAAGGTGAAACGGATTTAGCCGGTCTCTATGCTATTGGCGAAGTGAGTTCCACTGGTCTCCATGGGGCCAATCGAATGGCTTCGAATTCACTCCTCGAATGCATTGTCTATGGTCGATCAGCTGCGCACCATATTGCGCTAACGGTTCATGCAGACGTGGCACATCCTGGTGTCGATCAGTGGGATGCGTCACAAGTCATCGACAGTGATGAAGATGTTGTGATTGCGCACAACTGGGCAGAAATCCGGCGTTTTATGTGGGATTACGTGGGTATCGTCAGAACAGACAAGCGGCTACAACGTGCACTGAATCGAGTTCAACTCCTTGCACGAGAAATTCAGGATTTCTACGCCAACTACCGGATTACTGCACACTTAATTGAACTGAGAAACTTGGCAGTCGTTGCTGAACTCATTATCCGGTCCGCATTAAAGCGTGAGGAGTCACGAGGACTGCATTTCACGCTCGACCATCCAGACTTATCCAAGCATCCCGACGATACTGTCCTCATTCCGGGAAAAGAGCGCTAAATTCACCGCGTTGCAAAGTGATGCCTTAGACGCTGAAGACTCACGGTTTGGCGCCGCGCTATCCAATGCATCGAGCCGACAGTACCGCTGAGATTCAGAACACAATAACTGAATGGTCCGATACGCCACTCGTTGAATGCATCGATATGCATCGCGCACTTCTGACCATCGATGGAGACGAGCAATGCTTTGGCAATGGATGCTATGTTGAGGTTACGGACGCGTGGTCTAGCGACGAGAAAGCCTTGGGCCTGGGTTAACCAGACGAGCCCCTTCACGGTTATTGAGATGTAACCGCTATGTCGCCGCTCGCCTGACGAACTTGCAACACGATCCGAGCTAGATCTTGGTCATCTGGAAGCTTAAACCCGCGCAACCATTCCCAAATATCTTGATCTTCACAGTCAAGCAATCTGCGATAGGCTTCCTGATCATTTTCGGACAAACTCAGATAGTGGTTCTGAGTAAAAGGCATCAACATGACATCGATTTCAAGCATTCCTCGACGAGAATGCCAATACAATCTGTTGAATTCAGTGCGATCGTCCATACTCCCTCCGTTAAGAGCACAGTGTAGCACTCAAGGAAAAACATGACTTCACCATTTGGATTGATTCAGTTCACAGGCGATAAAGCACTATCGGTATTACAAGGACAGTGCACACAGACAGTGACTGACCTTGATGAAGGACACGCGCCGCTTCTCGCATTTTGCGATCCAAAAGGTCGGATGTACGGCTCAGGTCGTTTGGTTCTTCACGACAACAAAGTCAGCATGATCACACCAATCGATCAAGCTGATGCATTGCTCAACAAACTGAAACCTTTCTTAATGTTGTCGCGAGTCACAGCCGAACTGACAGCGATACCTGTCGCACTAACATGTGATCAAGGCCTTAAGCCCGGCGCAAGTCATCACAATGCATCAATCACGGCCGTTGGTGAACATGGTGGAACGCAGTGGATGATCGGCGATTCAGATTCTTCGCACGATCCTAATGCAGACTATGCACGGCTTGAAAGCGGGCTTGGTTACGTTCGCGCCTATTCTGCTGAGCAATGTATCCCTCAACAAGCTCACTACCAGATGCTCGGCGGGGTGAATTTCAAAAAAGGGTGTTACACAGGCCAAGAAGTGATTGCCCGTCTCGAACATTTAGGTCAAGCAAAGAAACATGTATGGATATACAAAAGCCCTAAGCCAATTGATGGCGATGTAGTTGAGATCGATGGCCAGACATATCCCGTATTCGACACAGCATCGACAAACAAGGGTTCGATTGCTCTTGTGCTAGCTGCAGTCAGCAGCGCCTCAGAACAACTGATCCATGTGCCCTTTGAGATCAGCAGACAAGTCGAGGGGCAGCGTCCAGTCAAGCTCGGATAACCCCTGTTCCTTCAGCATGTGATTAATTGTTGTGAACGGACGAGAGCCAAAAAAACCTCGGTGAGCAGACAAGGGTGATGGATGAACACACTCAATGAGTCCCTGAGTTTTTGGGATGAGAGTACTCAGTTGTCTCGCGTCGCTGCCCCATAAACAAAATACCCGAAACATTGAATCGCCTGCCAAGCGCTCAATTACATGATTCGTGAATAATTCCCATCCAAGGGAACGGTGACTCCCGGCACTACCTGGCTGGACTGACAGCACCCGGTTCAATAACAGAACACCCCTAGAAGCCCAAGCGGATAAATCACCCGACTTAGGAAGCCGGTAGCCAAACTCAGACTGCCACTCTTTTAAGATATTGCGAAGAGATGGAGGAATCGCTATCCCTTGACGAACAGAGAAAGCGAGCCCCATCGCTTGATCTGGTCCGTGATACGGATCTTGCCCAACAATGACGACCCGACACTGATTTGGTGGGCAGAGTTCAAACGCGCGAAACCGATCTTCCTGATCTGGATAACTTGCCTCATTAAGAAGACGTGGCGAGAATTGCGAAGCGATGGACTCAAGCATCGACTCCCCAAGGTAGTCTCTCCAGGTGCTTGGTAGCGCAGAAAATATTGCATCTGATTGCATTGTTATTGTCCATTGTCGGTATAATTGCGGTTTACGATAAGGATAACGAATGACCGATATTTCTGATATTGAGCCATATAATGACCAGGACGTCCCACAAGTCATCAATAGACTGATCCATGATGATGAGTTCATCAAAGCAATCGGTCAGTTAAAATTTAAAGGCTGGTATCCACTCTTCAGTCTTTTTTTGAAACCACGAATCCGTGCTTTTCTTCGCAATCAGGCAAAGGGCGTGAACAGTGTTCGTGATTTCCAAGAGTTGGTCGCTCCACAACTTGCGAAGGTCCTCTCTTCGACGACAGAAACATTCACGGTGTCGGGATTGGAAAATTTGGATCCCAAACAGTCGTATCTCTTCCTAAGTAATCACCGCGATATCGTCATGGATCCAGCATTCGTCAACTGGGCGCTATATAACGGCGGCTTTGATACTGTGCGCATCGCAATCGGGGACAACTTGGTAAAAAAACCATTTGTCGGCGATCTGATGCGGATTAATAAGAGCTTTATTGTGAAGCGAAATGTGTCAGGCCCTCGAGAAATGTTACAAACCTACTCTGCGCTCTCAGGCTACATCAGACAATCAATTGAAGAGTGTCATTCAATCTGGATCGCTCATCGAGAAGGTCGAGCCAAAGACGGCATTGATCGCACTGACCCAGCAATTCTCAAAATGCTCGCCATGGCCGGTAAACCACGCAACGAATCGTTCCAACAGGCTGTTGCTGCCGTTCGGTTGGTTCCCGTCTCAATCTCTTATGAGTTCGACCCCTGTGCTCCACTGAAAGCCCGAGAGTTAGCGATTACAGAGCGGGATGGCGCCTACACAAAGCGCCCAGATGAAGACGTAAAGTCTATCGCCACAGGCATTATGGGTTGGAAAGGTCGAGTTCATCTGCACTTTGGTGCTCCGATCACAGATGTACCAGACACGCCACAAGATCTTGCTACAGCAATTGATCACCAGATTATTCTCGGTCAACGCGTATTTGATACAGGACGACTTGCTGACGCCCTGCTGACTCAAGCGTCATTGCCTGATGACCTGTTACCTGATGTCAAAGAGCGTTTTCAGTCTCTCATTTCGGGAACTCCTGAGAAGTATCGCGATAAATTACTGGAGATTTACGCGAACCCGCTCAGGCAATTCACCCTTCATCAGCAGAGCGAGCTCTAACCGGTCGCTCACTGGCGTCTTTTGAAAGATATTGCTGAGATGGGCTTTCACTGTACGTTCAGTGACACCCATCTCGCGTGCAATCCGTTTGTTTGAAAGACCGCGACCGATCCAAAGTGCCACTTCATGTTCTCGAGGTGATAAATGTTGGCAGAGTGATCCAACCATTGCGTCACGATCGACTGTAATCTCCTCAACCACTCGCTCCATCACAGACCGAGGAACCCAATACGATCCTTTGATAATAGACGCCACAATGACCGCAAAGTTCGGTAAAGCGTTATGCAATGCATAGCCGTGACAACCAGCTTTCACAAGTAACACAGCGATATCCGTGTCATGTGATGACTCAAACACACAAAACTTTGTTTGGTGAGATGAGCTCATTTCAGTCACCGCCTGACTGAGTCCTTGCCGACTGTCTGAGAAGAGATACACACACAGATCAATCGCTTCGATACTCTCAGATGGGCTCAGCCGACGGACCTGTATTCCAAGTAATCGTCGCCAAGACTCCGGTAGTTCAATACCTGAATCACAACGCACACCAACAATAATCATATTCATACACCTCCATTTGCAGTATGCAGTGCATGGCAAGAAGACGGGTTACGGAAATGGTGCGCTTTTGCACCACTCGCACCAGACAGAACGCAACAACTGAAATCGCTGTGTTACAATATTTGTTCTTAGTTGGAACACATAATGAAGACAATTACCCCACCGCTCGGCCTACTCGAATTTTTAGAGCGCGTCGGCAGCAATGCCAAGATTTATGAGATTGAAGCCGAGGCGGAACAGCTTAGTCTCTCGCTCGGCTGCCAGGAGGACGATATTTTGACCGCAAGTCTGATATTGAATCCTGAGCATGCTCCAAGGATCGTGGTCCATCCTTGGAATCAAGCGCCGAAGATGAATGCAAACGAAAGACGCGCTAATCCGATGCAGGTCTACCTGCTGACCGGCTATCCAGCGCAGTGGATGCCACCATTTGGACTGCCGCATCTACTACACACAGAAATTGACTCATCAGTACTTGAGTCCCCTTGTCTGTATGTCCCTGCAGGGATGCAACATGGCTGGATGGCTATCACCCCGGATGAGCTCGTCACTCTCACAGACTACGCCCACTGGAGCCAAGTCTTCGCGGCTTAGTAAATCGCTAGCAAACAGCCAGCGCTTACAAACAAAAGCCCAAAAAATTGCTCCTGTCGACGCATCAAATGTTCGGAATTCAGCAATGGACGTAAAGCGTGCGCGAGCCACGCGTAGTTCAGCATGACGGCTGTGTCGATGATCAACGATGTCACGGCAAGAATCATGTATTGCGGCAACAATTCCGCGCTCTGATCGATGAATTGTGGAAAAAAAGCAGCCAAAAATACGAAGGCTTTTGGATTGGTCACATTGATCAAAATCGCACGATTAAATAGAGCAGATTTCGGGACCTTGACCGAGTCAGAGGCCAACTGCGTCTTCGGCCAAATCAGTTTGGACGCACCAATCCACATCAAATAGAGAACGCCTGCCCACTGCAGCACAAAAAACGCCATTGGACTCGTCGCAAAAATGGCACCTAGGCCTATCCCAACGATGGTTAATTGGATCAGCAACCCAACCTGCAACCCCGCGATCGCTGGAATCGCTTGGCGAAATCCGTAGCTCAAGCTCGTTGAAAGCGTATTAATACAACCAGAACCTGGTGAGATCGAGATCACAAGCATCGCCAACACATAGGCGATCCACATATCAAACGTCATGATTATTCGTCATCTCGCTTGACTGTGACCTGAAACGTTTGATCGGCATCAACAGTAAGCTCGAACAAAATTGGACAACAACAGACCTGACAATCCTGCCAATACTCCTGACTACCTGCACTGACGTCGACATCGGTTTGCTGAAATTCCCCACAATAGGGACACATAATTTCAACGAAATCCCACATTTTTTTCGTTTGCTCCCTAGAGGCCTACGTTATGCCCGACAAGGACATCGGAGATGAATTCATTCGAAGGCGAATTATTTTTTCAGAAGCATCATGCCCTGAAACTGAGGATAACCGCCAGATGAACCCAAAATTGCATTCAGAAACTCATTAGGCGACAAAAATTTTGCCCTGCAAAAAAAGCCTCTAAGCCATTAAAAATAATTGATTTTTTACGCTTGCGACAGCGAAAAAAATCGATAGACTGCGCGCCTCATTCATATGACTTTAGGAGTAGATGCCGGTGTTGGACGCAATCATGCTTGGGCTTGGTTTCGCTGGAGGATTAATTTACCTCGCGGCGTACTTCAGCTTGACGCGTGGCTGGATCGGCGGCACGAGCTATCTGTTCCATGGCACGTCTGTTGTGAGCTGCGTTATGATCGCAGCATCAAGCGCCTATTCAGAAGCGTGGCCATCTGCTGTCATGAATGTTGTTTTCATCGTGATTGGCGGTGTGTTCATGGCGAGAAAAGCAATTGCTGAGTCAACAACCTGCCCATCGACTGTTGTGGATGCCTCTGAACTCACATTCCAACCAGACGCTGACGAGCTCACGGCAGCGGCCTAACACTCCCTATTTCCTAAATTGATTCCTCCGGTTAGGCTATAAATAATGCTGGAGGATTCAGATGGAATTGAATCGTATCGCCAAACGAAGTTTTCGGGTCATCTCAAACGGATCTCCGATTGGCATTATTCAAAAGCACAAATCCAGACGTGACTGGTATTTCATGCCATTCGAGGGTTGTGGTATTTCCAAATCCGAAATGGTCTTCAAACGCTTGAGCCAACTTAAAGCCCATGTCAGTTACCTGAATCTTCTGAAAACGTCATAACTTTTTGTTCTTTTCATATTTTTTCTTGCACACACTGCAAAAATCACTACACTTCGCGCTACTTGAGCTGATAACACGAGGATTTATGCTCTTTTAATCGCG
>CAJXTO010000034.1 GCA_913061245.1 uncultured Oceanospirillales bacterium | reverse complement strand
TCGCGCGCTCTGGTATCATGCGCGGCCTGATTTTTCATGATTTTTTAGGATTTCTTTCAATGTCGGACATTAACAAGGTCGTTTTGGCGTACTCCGGTGGTCTCGATACCAGTGTGATTGTGCGTTGGCTTCAGGAAACCTATCAGTGTGAAGTTGTCACCTTTACAGCTGATTTAGGGCAGGGCGAGGAAGTTGAACCGGCGCGAGCGAAGGCTGAAGCCCTCGGCGTGAAGGAAATCTACATTGAAGATTTACGCGAAGAATTCGTGTCTGAGTATGTCTTCCCAATGTTCCGTGCGAATACGATTTACGAAGGTGAGTATCTCTTGGGTACCTCAATTGCGCGTCCCTTGATCGCCAAGCGTTTGGTTGAGATTGCTGAAGAAACAGGCGCTGATGCAATCAGCCATGGAGCGACAGGTAAAGGTAACGATCAAGTCCGTTTTGAGCTCGGTGCCTATGCATTGAACCCAGCAGTACAGGTCATTGCACCATGGCGTGAGTGGGATTTGACCTCCCGCGAAACACTCCTTGCGTATTGTGAGCAACACAACATCCCTGTTGAGCAAAAGCGCGGTAAGAAGTCACCGTATTCGATGGATGCGAACCTTCTTCATATCAGCTACGAAGGCGCGGTATTAGAAGATCCATGGGCTGAGCCTGAAGAAGACATGTGGCGTTGGTCGGTCTCTCCAGAAGCTGCGCCGGATCAAGCAGAAGAAATCGTATTAGGCTTTAAAAACGGTGATCCTGTCAGTATCAACGGTCAAGCGATGTCTCCAGCGACGTTGCTAGCGGAGCTCAATGCGATTGGCGGTCGTCATGGTATTGGCCGTTTGGATATCGTTGAAAACCGTTATGTGGGTATGAAGTCTCGCGGCTGTTATGAAACACCAGGCGGAACCATCATGCTCAAGGCACACCGTGCGCTTGAATCGATCACGCTAGACCGTGAAGTTGCGCATTTCAAAGACAGCTTGATCGCGAAGTATGCCGATTTGGTCTACAACGGGTATTGGTGGTCACCAGAGCGCAAAATGATGCAGGCTGCGATTGATGAGTCACAAGCAGTCGTCAATGGTGATGTACGTTTGAAGCTGTACAAGGGATCTGTGGCTGTCACCGGTCGTCGCTCGGATCAGTCGTTGTTTGATGAGGCGATTGCGACGTTCGAAGATGATGCTGGTGCATACGACCAGAAAGATGCGGAAGGCTTCATCAAGCTGAATGCGCTGCGTTTACGTACTGCTGCAAAGAAAGGTCGTTCGCTACGCAAATAAATCAAAGGCTCGGTTTACCTTTGTATTCACACAGATCGGAGATCAGGCAGTTCGTACAGTCTGGTTTCCGAGCTTTGCAGACATAGCGCCCATGTAAGATCATCCAATGGTGTGCATCTTTTAAAAACTCTTTTGGAATCACTCTGACGAGTCGGTCTTCAACTTCCCGGACGTCCTTTCCTGGTGCAATTCGAGTTCGGTTCGCAAGACGGAAGATGTGTGTGTCGACTGCCATGGTCGGTTCACCAAATGCCGTATTTAAAACCACATTTGCTGTCTTACGACCGACCCCAGGTAACGCCTCTAACTCGTCGCGTGTTCGCGGAATCTCACCATTGTGCTTTTCGAGTAAAATCGCACAGGTTTTCATCACGTTTTCTGCTTTTGAGTTATAGAGCCCGATTGTTTTGATGCACTCTTTTACACCATCAATTCCGAGCGCCAAGATGGCTTCCGGGGTGTTTGCAATCGGATAGAGTTTGCGCGTTGCGAGGTTCACAGAGACGTCTGTTGCTTGTGCTGAGAGTAATACCGCGATCAGAAGTTCAAATGGTGTGGTCCACTCAAGCTCTGTTGTTGGGTTGGGGTTTTGGTCCCGTAAGCGTGTGAAGATTTCCGTTCGAATCTCTTTATTCACGAAATATCTCCAGTGGTTCGCACGCGACGGTCTTTGGTGTTGGCGATGATCTGAGTTCTTAGGTGTTTGAGCTTGGATTGAATCACTTGATGCAATGCCACTAATAATCCGAGCGCGATAAAAGCACCCGGTGGCAGTGCTGCCAGGATCAGTGTTTCAGAGGCCCATTCACGCAGCGCTCCGAGGCTCACCAATACCAAGAAAAATCCAAGACCCTGAGCGAGACCATCCATGGTGCTCACAACAAATGGCTCACGGCGAGCAAGTGCTTCAGCTCTCCCGAGTATCAAACAGTTGGTCACAATCAATGGGAGAAAAATACCCAGTGACTGGTAGAGGGGGTAGTCAAACGCCTGAACCAAGAGTTCTGCGCAGGTGGTTAAGGCCGCAATGACTAAGACGAAGACAGGTAGGCGGATTGCATCATCAACAAGGTTGCGGATCAGGCTGACGGATGCGTTGGACAAGACCAAGACAAATAGTGTCGCAAGTCCCAGGCCAAATGCGTTTTCCAGCGTGTTCGATACAGCCAATAATGGACAGAGTCCTAATAGTTGAATCAATCCTGGGTTTCTATCCCAGATGCCATCAAGCCATAGCGTGACGATTTTCACTGGCCGACCTCCAATACGTCTGGATTCTCGTCGAGATAACGTAGCGTGTCTTTCAACGCATTGACGACAGCGCGCGGTGTAATGGTTGCCCCAGTGAAGCTATCAAATCGCCCACCATCTTTATCGACAGCCCAGTCATCTGGCGATAGGTCCCTGTATGCAAGACCGTTGAAGGAAAGAATCCAATCGGTTTTCCGTGTATCGATTTTGTCACCGAGTCCTGGTGTTTCTTTATGGTCAATCGCGCGTAGGCCAATAATTCGTTGGTTTTGATCAAGGGCGATAAGCAATTGAATCGTTCCGCTATAGCCTTCTGTTGACTTAAACGGGATCACAGATCCTATCTGATCGGTTGCGTTTGCAATTGGAGTGATCAGAAGAGGTCTTTCCAATGTCGCAGGTGCATTGCTCGCTAATTCTTTGCGCACTGGCGTTTGAATGGCTCCATCCACTAGTAAGGGCTCTGCGAGTGCATAGAGTTGTTCGAGTCGCGCCTCTTCTTTGGCTGCGATGATTAATGGTTTGGTGATGACATAGATCACCCCAACGAAGAGGCTTGTGATCAGGCCAAAGGCTGCAAGACGCAACGTCATGATTGACCTCCAGGGCCTTTAACACTGGCTTCACGGCCCATAATGCGTGGCCGGGTGTAGTGATCAATCATGGGTGCTGCAAAGTTCATCAATAAGACCGCGAACGCAATGGCATCTGGATACTGCCCGTAAGTTCTGATGAGGTAAGTAAGAATGCCAACTCCGATTGCAAACCAGAGGCGTCCTTTTGGACTTGTGGCGCCCGATACCGGGTCTGTCAGAATGAAAAATGCAGCAAAAACTCCCGCGCCAGCGACTAAGTGAACCCAAACGGGTGTCGCGGTATCTGGATCAAAGCTGAAAAATGCGCTGATCACAATGAGAGTTGCTAAGAGTCCAACAGGTGTGTGCCAGGTAATCACTCGCTGATAGATTAGCCAAAGGCCACCGATCAGATAGGCTAAAGCCACCCATTCATAGCCATAAATCAAACCCAGATGTGCTTGGCTGAAGAGTGGGTTGCGAGAGGCTTCAATCGCAGTCAGGGAGCGGAATTCGGTTTTGTATAGATCGAGAGTTGTAGCACCTGTCACTGCATCGCTTGCTTGGCCTAAGTAGGCGCTCCAAGCAGTTGCAACATCTGGAGTGGCGAGTGGATTGATCCACAGAGTCGTCATGGCGACTGGCGCCGAGATCAGCATGAGAGCGTAGCCAAGCATCGCCGGATTCACAGGGTTTTGACCAAGCCCACCATAGAGATGCTTACCTAAGATAACCGATGACGCAGTCGCAGCAATCACTAGCCACCAGGGGGCTGCTTGCGGAAGCGCAAGAGCGATCAGAACGCCAGTCAGAACGGCCGATAAATCCGTCAGGCGAGGGTGTATCGGGCGCTTTCGTAAGCCAAGACATAGCGCTTCACAAGCAAGTGCAGTGAGGATTGCTGTCGTGATATTCAACAGAACGCCAACTCCAAAAAATAGAGTCATGGCGATGATGCCTGGAATCAAAGCTATCAGCACTGTACGCATGACGATTGCTGTATCCATTGGCGGATAGTCTGGTCGCTTGATCATGCGCTTTCTTCCCGCGCTCTCCGCGCTTTTTCTAGGGCATCTGCAGTTTTAGCTTTACGCGCAGCACGCTTTGCCTCTTGTTCTTGGGCGATGCGCTCGAGCCGTCTGTTACGCGCTTCAAAACGTTCCCGCGCTTCTGTTGCAAGGCGTTGTTCATTGGCTTGCTCCCGCGCCTCAAACCGTCCTAAGCGGAACCACTCGGCGAGAGGGATGTGACTTGGGCAGACCGCATTGCAAGCGGCGCATTCGATACAGTCTGTCAGGCCTTCATGGATTGCGCGATCGAGCGACCCACCTTTCAACGCAAAGACCATCTGTTGTGGTTGGAGACGGACTGGACACACCGTGGCGCATGCGCCGCATCGAATGCAAGGTGATTCAGGTGGGATTTCAACTTCACGTGCGAGCAGACAGTTGGTTGTTTTGGTAATTCCAGCATCGAAATCAGTGACTGGATAGCCCATCATCGGCCCGCCAACCGTGATTGAAGCGAGCGAGGCAGGATTGGTGTTAGTCGCTTCAATGAGATAACTGATCGGGGTGCCAATCGGAGCGATGACATTTTTTGGAGTCGTAAGGGCTTCGCCGGTTAATGTCACGATGCGGTCTGTGATCGGCTTGCCATCAATTGCACGGGATAGTGCTGCTAACGTGCCAGGGTTGTGCACAATCACTCCCGATTCGACCGACCGTGATCCTGTTGGCACCTCAATTCCGAGTGTGAGCCAGACTAATTGGCGTGCGGATCCTGACGGGTATTTTGTATCGAGTAATACAATGTCGAAGAAGCAATCCGAACGTGATTCTTTCAAGGCGTTCTCAATCGCTTCAAGCGCCTCGGGCTTGTTATCTTCAATCCCAATAACAATCGTTTTGATAGCGAGCGTTTGAGATAGCATGCACGCGCCACGAATCATCGAATGCGTATCGATCCGCATCAGTGTGTCATCAGCTGTTAAGTAGGGTTCACACTCGGCTGCATTGATGATGAGAGTTTGAGTGCCATCGGACCATTTTTTAAAGCTTGGGAATCCAGCGCCACCAAGACCCAGAATTCCAGCCTCAATTGCACGATCCCTCAATGTGTCTGCGTCAAATGGCCAGACAAGAGGCTCAAGATAGCTTTGGTCCTTGGATCCATTTGGCTCGATGATGATGGATGCACTGACATCATTCGACGGGTGGGTGATCGCATGATCGGTAATGTCGATTACTTTGCCGGCTCGAGATGCAACATGAATAATGCCGCTTCGGCATTTGATAATGGGTGTTCCCTGAGAAACGGTATCACCGATCGAAACCAGGGATTCACCAGGCCCACCCCCGGAAAAGTGAATAGGGAAGACCAAACGTTTGGGGTCATCGATAAAGACGCATGGGGCTGAGGTTGAGAGATCCTTGTGGGTCTCGGGGTGGATTCCACCCTCTAACTGCCGCTCACAATGGCGGATTCGATACTCAGCCATGTTGCATACCTATCTGTCCGAAGCGGTCAGACGAAATGATTTCAGGTCGGTCGGGCATCCAGTAATCTGGTGCCTTGGGTCGTGGGACCATGTCAATACAATCGACCGGGCAAGGATCCACACATAAATCGCATCCGGTGCAGTCATCAACAATGACTGTATGCATGAGTTTGGCCGCACCAACAATGGCATCGACCGGGCAGGCTTGGATGCATTTTGTACAGCCGATACATTCTTCTTCGATAATGACTGCAACCAGATCCTGGTCGGCAGTGGTTTCATCTGCATCAAGTGGAAGTGAGTCTACGCCGAGCAAGTTCGCTAAACGATCCACGGTCTCTTGGCCGCCGGGAGGGCATCTGTTGATCGGTTCACCGTTGGCGATCGCTTCAGCATAGGGTTTACAACCGGGGTGACCGCATTGACCGCATTGTGTTTGAGGTAAAAGTGCATCGATTGAATCCACGAGCGGATTGCCGTCGACTTTGAAGGCTTTCGATGCGTATTGAAGTAACGCACCACCGACCAGGCCAACGACCGAGAGGCCAATAACACCGCTACCAATAGTCCAAAGGGCCTCTGTCACAGCCGAATCATCCCGGTAAAGCCCATGAATGCGAGTGCCATAAAGCCTGCAGTAATGAGTGCAATCGAAGCGCCCTGGAAGGGTGCTGGAATGTCCGCGAGTTGCAGGCGTTCGCGAATGCCTGCAAATAAGATAAGAACTAGTGAGAATCCGAGTGCTGCTCCGATTCCATAAAAAGCTGATTCGGCAAGTGTGTGCGCGCGATTGGTATTAAGTAACGCAACACCGAGGACAGCACAGTTTGTTGTAATGAGTGGTAAGTAGATTCCCAGCACGCTGTGAAGTAATGGGGATGTCTTCTTAAGAGCCAGTTCTGTGAACTGAACAGCCACAGCAATGGCGACGATAAAAGCAAGTGTTCTCAGCCACATGGCATCTAATGGAATCAACAGCAAGCTTTGTAATAGGTAGGCTACAACCGATGAGAGCGTGAGCACAAAAGTCGTCGCAAACGACATGCCGAGTGCACTGTCGATGCGTGAGGAAACGCCCATGAATGGACATAACCCAAGGAACTGGACCAACACAAAGTTGTTAACCAGAGCTGCTGAAACAATGATCAGCAACAAATCGGTCAAGAGGCGTCTCCTGAAAGCTCCGAAGAAACGGTCGCACCTGATACAAGGAGTTTGTGGACAGGACACTTGTTTGCGATTTCGAGCAGGCGTTGACGTTGCTCTTCCGTGAGATTCCCGGTGAGTTTGATCATTCGCTGAAAATGATGCCCATCTTTTGATGGTGTATGCGTGACTTCGGTATCCACTTCATCGAGCGGTAACTTTTTCATGTCGGCATACATCCGAAGCGTCATATTGGTACAGGCTCCAAGCGCTGAAGCAACAAGGCCAAAGGGGGCGGGGCCTAAGTCGGTTCCCCCCATAAACTCAGGTTCATCCATCACAAATGAATGACCTTCTGTTTCGACCGCGTTGTAGAATTTCGAAGACCCAGCTTCGCGAACAACTGCTTTGGTAACGTGCTCCATTGATTCCTCGTTAACGTATTCGCTGACCCGCTTGTGCCCCTTGATCAGGTTCTAAGAGATAAATCTCAGATCCACCTGGACCTGCCGCCAGAACCATGCCTTCTGAGACCCCGAATTTCATTTTTCGAGGTGCTAAATTGGCAATCATCACTGTCTGACGTCCAACAAGATCTTCAGCTTGATAAGCTGCCTTAATCCCACTAAATACCTGACGTGTTTCTCCACCCAGATCGAGCGTCAGTTGAAGGAGTTTGTCGGCACCCTCGACTTCCTTGGCAGCAATAATCGTCGCGACCCGCAAATCCACTTTAGTGAAGTCGTCGATCGTACACTCAGGAGCGATTGGTTCGATATTGCTTGTCGCCTCTGTTTTTGCTGATTCTTTGACCTCGGTCACATCAGGTTGAATCATGGCTTCAACGTCTTTCATTTCGATACGTGTCAGTAGTGGTGTAAAGCTCTCAATTTGATGATTGAGTAACGTATCGTTTAGCGTCTCATAACCGAGTGAGTCCACATTCAGGAACGCTTGTACTTTTGCAGCAAGTGTCGGCATCACAGGTTGCAAATACAGTGTTAACAGCCGGAACGCATTGATGGCGGTCGTACAGATCGGCTGAACTTGGGCGAGCGTGTCTTCATTTTTCGCCAGTTGCCATGGGGCGACATCAGCAATCCAAGCATTCACATCATCGGCAAGCGCCATGATTTCCCGTGTTGCTCGTGAGAACTCCCGCTTTTCAAATGAATCACGAATCTCAGGGCCTTTCGCTCGTATCGCTTCAATCAGCTCAGGATTTGCTAATTCCGATGCGAGTTGTCCATCGAATTTCTTTCCGATGAATCCAGCTGTTCGACTGGCGATGTTGACGAGTTTACCGACGAGATCAGAATTTACCTTTTGAACAAAGTCTTCGAGTGAGAGATCGATATCCTCAACCCGAGCAGACAGCTTCGTTGCGAAGTAATAGCGCAAGTACTCAGGGTCTAGGTGATCGAGGTAGGTGCGGGCCTTGATAAACGTTCCGCGCGACTTGGACATTTTGCGACCATCAACGGTGACAAAGCCATGTACATTGACGCCAGTCGGTGTGCGGAAATCAGCCTGATTGAGCATGGCTGGCCAGAACAAACAGTGGAAGTTCACGATGTCCTTCCCGATGAAGTGATACACCTCAGCGTCACTGTTGGGCCCCCAAACCGAGTCGAAGTCAAAGTTGTTGGCGTCACACCATTCTTTGAAAGCCCCCATGTAGCCGATGGGTGCGTCAAGCCACACATAGAAATAGGTGCCAGGATGATCCGGAACTTCAAAACCGAAGTAAGGCGCATCGCGAGAAATATCCCAGCTCTTCAGGCCGCCTTCGATCCACTCAGCGAGCTTATTAGCTACTTCAGGTTGCAGTCGTCCCGAACGTGTCCACTCTTTCAAGAAATCCGTATGCTGCCCGAGCTCAAAGAACAGATGCTCGGAATCTTTAAGCACAGGTGTTGCACCAGATAATGTTGATTTCGGATTTTTCAGTTCGGATGCTTGGTAGGTCGCGCCGCACGCCTCACAGTTGTCCCCATATTGATCATCGGCACCACACTTAGGGCAGATTCCTTTGACATAGCGGTCTGCAAGGAAGAGTTCTTTCTCTGGGTCAAATAGCTGAGAGATCGTTCGCACAGCAATTCCGCCCGCGTCTCGCACTCGAGAATAAATGAGTTCTGAATAGTGGCGGTTTGCATCGGTGTGTGTTGACGAATAGTGATCAAACCCGATGTGAAATCCATTGAAGTCAGCTTCGTGCTCCGCTTTGACATCGGCGATCAATTCCTCTGGAGAAATTCCAAGCGTTTGTGCGCGGAGCATGATCGCTGTACCGTGAGCATCGTCTGCGCAAACATAGACACATTGGTTGCCAGATTGCTTTTGATAGCGAACCCATATGTCAGTTTGGATATACTCGAGCATGTGGCCTAAGTGTATTGAACCGTTGGCATAGGGCAGGGCGCTTGTGACTAAAATGGTGCGTCTGTCTGTCGGCACAGAAATGATTCCTTGTTGCGGTGCAAGTTAATCCCCAAATATACCAGTACTGGCCATGTTTTTGGCCGACTCTTGATGAAAACGGAGATGATTTTGTCGACTTCTATCCATGAACGCGTGATTGCGATTCTCTCAGAGCATGATGACCCCTATCGCGAAGCGAATCTTGGCCGTAGTGGCGCTCTGACGCGCTGCGAGCTGAAAGAGGGTGAGCTTGATGTTGAGCTGACGTTTAAGTATCCGCTTGCTGGGATGACGCGGTCATTAGTCAAGCAGCTAAAACCAAAGCTCGAGGGAATAAAAGAGGTCAAGGAAGCATTTATCCGCGTGCGCCACGAAATCCCAGTGACACCAGCTCGAGAGGGGACAGAATCGATTCCAGGTGTTCGCCAGGTGATCTGTGTTGCCTCAGGCAAAGGTGGTGTTGGGAAATCAACCACAGCGGTCAACCTCGCTCTCGCATTGCAGGCAGAAGGTGCCCGTGTCGGTCTTTTAGATGCCGATATTTATGGCCCGTCTCAGGCTTTGATGTTGGGTGTGCAAGGTCAGCGTCCAGAGACTCCCGATGGCAAGTCGTTTAATCCGGTGATTGCTCACGGGATTCCCGTGATGTCGATGGCGTTTCTGCTGACAGAGCGTTCGCCGACGATATGGCGTGGACCGATGGTGAGTGGCGCCTTTACCCAGATGCTCCGACAGACCAATTGGGGCAATCTCGACTACCTAGTGATCGATTTGCCGCCGGGAACAGGTGATATCCAACTGACGCTGAGCCAACAAGTTCCTGTGAATGGAGCTGTCGTTGTGACGACTCCACAAGATATTGCTTTGCTCGATGCTCGCCGTGGTATTGAAATGTTTAGACGAGTGGAGGTGCCGGTTCTGGGTGTCATTGAGAATATGTCATTACACCGGTGTTCTAAGTGTGGTCATACAGAACATTTATTTGGTGAAGGCGGTGGCGATAGAATTGCGGCAGAATATGACACCGAATTGCTTGGTGCGCTGCCTCTCGATTTGAGTATCCGTCAACAGACAGATATCGGAAAGCCAACTGTGATCAGTGATCCAGATGGTGTGATCGCACAATCGTACCGTGATATTGCTCGACGCACAGGGGCGCGACTTGCCCTTTTTGCAGAGCGCAGTGGCTCGAGCAGTTTAATTACGAAAACCCAAGGGACTGATGAGTAATCCATGACTATTAAATCCGACCGCTGGATTCAGCACATGGCTGAAACCCAAGACATGATCGCACCGTTCGAAGCAGGACAAGTTCGAACACGAGACGGCGAAAAGCTGATTTCTTACGGTACATCGAGTTACGGCTACGATGTGCGCTGTGCCGATGAATTTAAAGTATTCACCAATATTCACTCGGCTGTGGTTGATCCAAAGAATTTTGATGAGAAGAGCTTTGTCGACATCAAGTCAGATGTCTGCATCATTCCACCAAACTCGTTTGCGCTCGCAAGAACTGTCGAATATTTCAAAATTCCTGAGGATGTATTGACGATTTGTTTGGGTAAGTCGACCTATGCACGGTGCGGGATTATCGTGAATGTCACGCCCCTTGAGCCTGAGTGGGAAGGTCACGTCACACTTGAGTTCTCGAATACGACAAATCTGCCAGCAAAGATTTACGCCAATGAGGGCGTTGCCCAGATGCTATTTTTCCAATCCGATGAGCGTTGTCTGACAACATATCGCGATCGTGGTGGCAAATACCAAGGACAAACCGGGGTTACACTTCCTAAAGCCTAAGGATAGGAATGAATACAGAAGAACGTTATTTGCTCCGGATTACCTGTCCAGGACGAACAGGACTGGTCGCAGCGATTACTGGATTTTTGGCTGATCAAGACTGCTTTATCACGGAGTTGTCTCAATTTGACGATATCCAGACCGGCCGATTTTTTTGTCGCGCTGAATTCTTTAAGCCTGAATCCGGTCGAACGCCAGATGAGCTCTCGGATTTATTTTCAGAGATCGGTTCGCGTTTTGAAATGGATTGGAAGTTTATTAACCGCTCAGTCCCTCATCGAACATTGATTTTGGTGTCTAAATTTGATCATTGTTTGAATGATCTGCTGTATCGAAAGCAAACTGGCGAATTGAATATTGATGTCACAACAGTCGCATCGAACCATCCTGATCTTGAGCCATTGGCGCGGTTCCATCAGGCGCCATTTGAAGTTTTGCCAACAGCGAAATCGAAACTGGCGACGAAGGCTGCTCAGGAGGACCGAATTCGACAACTGATCGATGAGCAGAGCGTGGATCTTGTTGTTCTCGCGCGTTACATGCAGGTTTTATCTGATGAGTTATGTCAGGATTTGGCCGGGCGTTGCATCAATATCCATCACTCATTTTTGCCAAGTTTCAAAGGCGCTCGCCCATATCATCAAGCGTATGAACGGGGCGTCAAGGCGATCGGTGCGACAGCGCACTATGTGACTGCTGATTTAGATGAGGGGCCGATCATTGATCAAGAGGTCGCTCGCGTTGATCATACATTCGGCCCAGATCAGCTATTAGCGACAGGTCGGAACATGGAAAACTACGCGCTTTCGCGCGCTGTCAAAGCGCATAGCGAACATCGCGTTTTCTTGAATGGACATAAAACGGTGGTATTGAAATGACAGCAACCCGAATCGACGGAAAAGCGTTTGCGGAACAAGTTCGTGAAGAGGTTGCTGAGGGTGTAAAAGCGCTGCAAGAAGCTCACGGAGTGACCCCGGGATTGGCTGTTGTTTTGGTTGGCGAAGACCCAGCAAGCCAAGTGTACGTGCGAAATAAGGTGAAGCAGACCGAAGCCTGTGGCATGAACTCTTTCCATCATGTATTGGATGCATCAACTTCTCGTGAGTCGCTGATGTCTTTGATTAAGTCATTGAATGATGATCCAGAGGTGCACGGCATTTTGGTTCAGTTACCACTGCCGGATCATCTTGACTCGAAAGATGTGATTGAGGCGATTGATCCAGCGAAAGACGTTGATGGCTTCCATACCAGTAACGTAGGTGAGTTATGGACCAGTGGCGAGCCTTTTGTTCCATGTACGCCGCTTGGTTGTCTGAAGCTTCTGAAATCTGTTGAGCCAAATATTGCGGGTAAGAATGCGGTGGTGATTGGTCGCTCGAATATCGTAGGTCGTCCGATGGCTGCTCTTCTCTTGAATGAATCAGCCACTGTCACGATTGCACACTCAAAGACCAAGGATTTGCCAAGCGTATGCCGTCAGGCGGATATTTTGGTTGCGGCAGTCGGTCGTCCGCAGATGGTCAAGGCGGACTGGATCAAGCCTGGTGCTATCGTTTTAGATGTAGGGATTAACCGCATCGAAACAGACGATGGGAAAGGCCGACTTGTTGGCGACGTCGATTTTGACGATGCGTCGACTGTGGCTGGGGCAATCACCCCGGTACCCGGTGGTCCTGGTCCGATGACAATTGCCTGTCTTTTAGCCAATACACTGGAAGCAGCAAAGCGCTCAGTCTCTTAAGTAATTGACTTGGACTCAAGTCCAAGTCAGCTTTTCTCTTCGAAATTTCTACTAACTTCTCATCAATCAGTC
>CAJXTO010000033.1 GCA_913061245.1 uncultured Oceanospirillales bacterium | reverse complement strand
GACGGCATACGAGTTTGCTTTGTGACTGGAGTTCAGACGTGTGCTCTTCCGATCTCATGCCGTTGTTATCAGCGGCGATTGCTAACGATGCTTCAGTCACGGTATCCATCGCCGCTGATAACAACGGCATGTTAAGCTCGATATTGCGCGTAATTTGAGTTTTCAGGCTGACGTTCGCTGGAATGACGTTTGAGTAACCCGGAACGAGCAGCACATCATCAAAGGTCAGGGCGTCTTCGGCAATCCGTAACATGAGTAAGTCCTTGAAGGTGGCGGGTAATCGCATAGTTTAAGGAGTTAAGGGGTGTCGGAACAAGTGAGCCAGAGCGAAAATGCTCTCACAGTGTCTACACTGGCCGCATTACTGACCCAAGCTCTGACCGAATTTTTCCCACAGGCCGTCACTCTCGACGCCGAAATCTCTAATTTTAAGACCTATCCTTCAGGTCACTGGTATTTTTCACTCACTGATGGCGACGCCTCGCTCAGTGCAGTGATGTTTAAAGGCGCGAACCGGCTCGTTCGACTGGTTGCACGTGACGGCCTTAAAGTAAGGGTCCGTTGCGAAGTGAATTTTTACCCCCCGAATGGACGACTCCAACTGATCGTAAAGCATATGGCCGAAGCTGGAGTCGGCGACCAAAAAGCGAAGCTTGAAGCATTAAAAGCTAAACTGATCGCTGAGGGACTTACCGATCTCAGTAGAAAAAAACCGCTTCCAACAATTCCCCGTTGCATTGGTTTAATTACCTCACCGAAAGGCGCGGTCATCCAAGACATGCTGACAATTCTTAAACGTCGCTGGCCGCTCGCATCAATCCGGTTGTATTCGGCCGCTGTGCAAGGTGATGTCGCTCCTCAAGAATTAACAACTGCACTTGGCCGAGCGTGTGCTGATAACGTAGCAGATGTACTCATCATTGGACGCGGCGGTGGGGCCTCTGAAGATTTAAGTGCTTTCAACGACGAACAACTCTGTCGGACCATTGCATCCTGTCCGATACCTATAATCTCAGCCGTAGGCCATGAAACTGACACAGGACTCACGGACCTTGTGGCCGATATTCGAGCAGCGACACCCTCACAGGCAGCCGAAATTGCAACGCCGGATCTTTCCGATATCACACGTCGACTGATGCAGTATGAAGGCCGACTCACATCACGTGCTGACACATTGATATCTCTCGCCCAACAACGACTCGAACTTGTGACACACAAACTGTCTTCAGCCGTCACCAAACAAACAAACCTCTCTCGAGAACGCTTACGGCAATTGGAAAATAAATTGGTCGCTCCAACGGAATACATCGCCTTGAAGCGCCATGATGTGAGTTACCAGGCAAAGCGCTTGTCACGAGCTGTCGACCAGGTGATGAAAAATTCACAGTCCACACTCGCTCACCTGTCGGCTCAGCTCGATACCCTGAGCCCTCTAGCCACTCTCGGCCGCGGATACGGCATCGTATTAAAAGGTGACACGGAGACTGATCGTTCCATTGGCTCGGTCAACGATGTCGTAGAAAAGTCTCCGGTTGAAATTCGACTCAAAGATGGCAGGCTTAATGCCACGATTGACCATATTCAAAAGGATCCTTCATGAGACGCACTCTCATCGCACTCATTGCGCTATTGATCACACCATTAGCAATCGCGATAGAGGACTCTCGGGTACCTGGTGGGGTTGCCATTATCCCGATCGAAGCTAACGATCGCCCGACGTTCAACGGAAAACCTGTTTTGACCATTGAAGAGAATGGACAACATGTGGCCGTAGTCGGTCTCGCATTGTCGCTGGAGCCTGGCGAATACACCTTACAAAACTCAGGCAAACAGATCCCATTCACGGTAAGCCCCAAAAAGTATCTCGAACAACGCATTTATCTTGAAAATAAGCGACACGTGACGCCGAATACACTGGACTTGGATCGCATTAAAGGTGAGTCACAAAAACAACGCGGAGCACTTGATGCATTCGACGGAAATCTTGACTCAATCGAAATGATCCTGCCGGTTCAAGGCCCAATCTCGGGGCCTTTTGGTAAACGTCGTTTCTTTAACGACCAACCGCGTCGCCCTCATTCAGGCACAGATATCGCCGCCCCAACCGGTACGCCGATCAAGGCTGCAGCCACTGGACGAGTCAGTCTGGTCGGTGACTTCTTTTTTAACGGCCGCCTTGTCGTTATCGATCACGGAGAAGGCTTGAAGACCATGTACAACCACATGGATCGAATTGATGTCAAAGAAGGTCAGGTGGTCACACAAGGCGAAGCGATTGGAACAGTTGGCGCAACAGGTCGAGTCACTGGAGCGCATCTCCACTTAGGCGTCATTCTCAACGGCGTGTCTGTGGATCCAGCGCTTTTCGTTTCAGAGATTCGGTCATTACCTCAGTGATTAGCTCATTAAGCGGAAAAGCATAAATAAGTGACAGCCAGCGACCACATAAGCAAGGCGCGGGCGCATCTCGAGATACCAAGATGGAATCGGTAATTCAGCCAAAATTGGGCGATCAACAAACCATTGCGCAATAAAACCACCGCCAAGAACAGCAAGTGTTAGGTGTGCAGGCAAGGTCATTAAACAAATCCAAGCAGCGATGACTGGGACTACAGAAATCAGCAGACGCGCGCTCTGGCGGGTACCCGTGATGAGCGCAAGACCCCAATGGACCCCACCCATAAATGACAAAATCGCAAGCGAATAGAGAACAAAAGCTTGGAGCGCGATCGACGCCAATTCGTTTGAAAGAAGTGCGGCAACAGCACCAGCAACGAAAGGTAAAAGACCCAAATACCCTAAGCGAACACCCATAGCTTCCATTCGAGTCTGATCGTCATCTGCTGTCATTCTAAATCCAACGCTATCTGTGAAGAGGATGCCTTTTTACCATAACGCGGGCGTGCTTGCCTCAAACGGCTACCGTGTGCTTTCAACACACGCTGGGCTTCAGGCCTTAGATCATGGGAATCGATCCACAATTTGAGTTGAGTGCGCGCCTCACGAGCCAGTTGCTGAGGATCGCCGATGGGTTCTGGGTAATGCAGTCCAATCTGACACCCAAATTTATGTTGCAAGCTCAATGGCATCCGCCAAGGCTGGTGTATCCACTCGGTAGAAACACCAGCCAATTCAGGAATCCAACGTCTAATAAAAATGCCATCTGGATCCTGATCTTCTGACTGTTTGACAGGGGAGTACATTCGGTTTGCATTGATGCCGGTTGTACCAGACTGCATCTGAATCTGAGACCAGTGAATACCTGCTTCAAAATCAGTAAACCACCGAGCCATCTGTGAGCCAGTTTTTCTCCAGTCGATCCACAAATGGTAGCTTGCGATCGAAACCAACATTGCCCGCATCCGAAAGTTCAACCATCCAGTCGCAGACAAGCATCGCAGGCAGGCATCAACAAAGGGCCAGCCAAGCAGTCCTTTCTGAAACCGATCGAATCGCTCCGATTCCAACTCGTAAGAAAGATTCCTTAAGCCAATAAAACCTCGATGTAGCTCTTCAAACTCAAGTCGTGGTTCCGACTCGAGCTTCTGCATAAAATGACAATGCCAATGGAGCCGTGATTGAAATGATTTCAGGCTGCGTAGTGCACGACTTCGCCCTTTCACTTCTTTCAACTCGTCTCGCCGATTGAGGGTCTGTTGCCATACCTCGCGGAGACTCACTGTCCCAAGCGATAAATGCGCGGATAGACGTGAGCATACTGTCTCGCCTGTCAAAGGACTCGACATACCCCCTCGATAGGTTTCACATCGGTCATTTAGAAAGCTGCCGAGAAGCTCAAGCGCTCGATTTCGGCCTCCCTCTTGGCCCGATACTAAAAATTCATCTGCGATCGATACGCCTTTCAAAACTTCAGAAGCTGGCTTAGGAGGCGCTCCAACTCCTGGAAATGCGCGATGAGATTGCGCTTGAGCATCATCCATTAAAGATGCCCACTGAGTGGCCCAATTTTGTCTTTCGCGGAGCCCTCGAATCACCCCATGTTGACGGTATTCATCCCAGATAACCCCATGATCGTTGCACCATCGCTTCACTCGAAGATCACGTTGAAATGTCCAATCAGGACCGGTTTCTTGGTGAGAGACTATTTTCTGGAATTGAAACCGTTGGTGGAGACGCTCTAGTACTTCTTCCACATGACCAATTGCAGTCCATAACGGCTGACCTCGTGAAGACAGATCAGCATCTAAGTTCAATAACGAGTCTTTAAGAAATGACCATTGCCTTCCTGAGGTGTAGTCGTTTGCCCAATAATCCGGTTCAACAACATACAGTGGAATAATTGGACCCTCGCGCGTCGCTGCATCAAGTGCCTCATGATCATCCACTCGAAGATCACGCTTGAACCAAACAACAATCGGTGCGGTCATGACAACCAGCGTCTCCGATAGGATTGGTCGGGGTCATATCGATCAGCTTGATCGTTCAGATTGAATATCCGACCACCACGCGGATCTGGACCAACACCTGCGATGTAAGCCCAATTACCCCAATTACTGGCCACATCAAAATCGACCAACTGACTCTCGAAATAGGACGCACCGAGCCTCCAGTCAAGATTGAGTTCATAAATCAAATGGCTCGCAACTAACTGCCTCGCACGATTACTCATCCAACCCGTTTCATTCAGCTCATGCATCGCTGCATCCACGATATCGCAGTTGGTTTGTCCAGTTTTCCAAGTCTCAAAGCGCCTGGCATTCTGATCACCTGGTTGGTCGAGATCATTCGGACCTTTGCGCCGGAACAGGGTCCAGTCGAATGCTCTTGAGTACCAACGAAAATACTCTCGCCACAACAACTCAAAACGAAGCCAATACGTTGATTCATTCGCTCCATTTTTTTCTTCGTAAGCCAAGGTGTCCGACCAGATTTGTCGTGCGGAAATACATCCGTGCGCGAGCCATGCTGATAAATGACTCGACTGCATTGGTCCGCAGAATGCATTACGGGTTTGTTTGTAATGCGACAGTGCTTTCGCATCCAAATATTCCACCCAATGCGCTTGAGCTGAATGCTCCCCACCGAGCGTTCGCACTTCGGTTTTGGGAGATAAGACGTAGTCAAAGGTTTCAGTCCACTCAACTGGGTCTGGCCAAGGTTGTGCGATACCAGATGGCAATTCTGCAATCATTGATGGAGCGTCGGGAATTAGACCTGGTTTTTTTTCGACGACTTTTCTGAATTTTGAGAAAGTCGCAGGAAGTTCATCGAGCTCGAATGGTAACTGCTCAAATCGAAAGAGTTCATCGACATCACAGGTAATGACTGAATACCCTTCAGCTTCAATACGCGCAGTTTCCAAACGTTCTTCAGTCGCAACAGCATGGTCACACACGACTTTGACAATCTTCACACTTTGTTGCGCACGATCTAGTGCATAGACAGGTTCTTCAGCGCTGACCCAGAGGCCACTCCCTCTCGACAGTAAATCATCTCTCAACGCGCGAAGACTTTCAGAGCGAAATCGCGCCCAATGTTCCCCTATCCGCGGCATCCCGAACTGTTGATCAGCCCAGCGCCTCGGCTCAAGGCATGCCAACGGTACTAAATGCGCATCACGTTCTTTCGCAATTTTGGCAGCCAAATTAATCGCTGGATTATCGTTTAGACGACATGTATCGCGGACTAACCAGATGACGACTTCAGGCTTCATGAGGTATTCCTTGTCGTCGACATCGTTCGCTGCAATACACCACTGAATCCCAATCGCGCTCCCATTTCTTTCGCCACGTAAAAGGACGCTCACACACGGGACACATTTTCTCGGGTAAATCCCCCTTCTTCACGGTCTTACCATCTCGCTTCATAACAATTGCTCTTGCGGTGACTGAAGAGCATCGCCCCCGAATGTTTCCACACGATTTCGGAAATTCTTGGCCTGATTCTGGATTGCTTCCACTTTATCGACTCCGAATCGATCCAGATTTTTGAGGATCATCGCCATCCTCGGGTTAGTACTAAACCGGTCGCGATGACGGTTCAGAAAATCCCAATAGAGATAATTAAACGGACAGGCATTTTCTGTATCTGTTTCCTTTACGTTGTAACGACACCCTTTGCAGTAGTCACTCATCCGATCAATGTATTTCCCGCTCGAGCAGTATGGCTTTGACGCCATGACACCATCATCAGCAAACAAAGCCATGCCTAAAGTGTTCGGCAACTCCACCCATTCGTATGCATCGGCATACACAGACAAATACCAATCACAAACCTGCTCAATCGAACATCCTGCGATCAATGCGAAGTTCCCCGTCACCATGAGCCGTTGGATATGGTGGGCATATGCATTTTCACGCGTATTGCGAATCGCCTCAGACAAACACACCATATCGGTTTTGGTTTCATCCCAATAAAACGCGGGCAACGGCCATTGTGCATCGAGTGCATTGCGCTCTTTGTAGCCAGGCATGTAGGCCCAGTACAAACCTCTTACATACTCACGCCACCCGATGATCTGGCGGATAAAGCCTTCAACCGCATTAATAGGAGCCGTGCCACGATGCAATGCATCTTCAGCCGCTCGACAAATTTCCATTGGGCTTAACAAACCAAGATTCAGACTGGTCGATACTAAACTGTGAAATAGCGTGTCTTTCCCACGAACCATTGCATCCTGGAAATCACCAAATGAAGCCAGCCGGTGATTGATAAAGTGATCAAGCATTTGAAGTGCTTGTTCGCGATTCACAGGCCACATAAATCGCTCTGAATCCAAATCCCCAAAGTGATCAGAGAACCGATTTTTCACGAGTTCAATCACTTCTTCTGTTGTTGGATCTAAAGGCCAAGAAGGAGGCGTCGGAGTCTGTCTGTTATCAAGTGCTTTTCGGTTATCGTGGTCAAAATTCCACTGCCCGCCCATTGGATCCTTACCTTCCATGAGAAGACCTGTCGACTGTCGAATCTTCCGATAGAAGTGTTCCATCCGCGGTTGTTTTCGACCTTCCAAAAAGGCTTCAAACGCTTCGTGAGAACAAAGAAACCGATCATCTGGCAAGATCTCAATTGGAACGCTCAGTTGAGTCACCAGCGATTCAAACTCTTGTTTTAAGCGCCACTCCCCGGGCTCTGTAACAACCCATGCATCGAATTGATGAGTCGATTGGGCTCTCAATACCTCAGAAACCAAACTCTGTGTATTGTCAGGATCATTGAGTTTGACGTAGAGAACACGGCGCCCAGAGCGGGTTAAGTCTTCTGCAAAATGACGCATTGCACTGAAAACAAGTGCAATTTTTTGCTTGTGATGCTTGACATATGAGGCCTCCGACCAAACCTCTGCCATAAGAACAACGTCTTCAGGCTCAAGAAGATTCAGTGACGACAGGCTGTCTGATAACTGGTCCCCAAGGACGAGGCAACAACGAGCCAAAGATGTACTCCTGTAACAACGAGGATGACATCCATGAACCTCAAAAAACTCAGCATCCAATGCTTAATGGTGGTGATCGGCATGACGACTTTAAAGGCAAACGCAGCATGCGCCCCTCTGCTTGACCATTCTGTCCGGCAGCTTGCCGGTGATCAAGTCGACCGCTTGTGTGAAGTGTACCAAGGCCAAGTCGTGATGGTCGTTAACACGGCATCAAAATGTGGTTTTACACCGCAGTTTGATGGGCTTGAAGCGCTCTATCGCAAATACAAAGATCAGGGATTCGCAGTTCTTGGTTTTCCATCAAAAGATTTCGGAAACCAGGAATATGGAACCGAAGAAGAAGCCGCTGAATTTTGTCGGTTAACTTATGGTGTCCAGTTCCCGATGTATGCCACGACGCATGCTAAAAAAGGGAAGGCAGACCCACTATTTCAGGGGCTCGCAGAAGCTGCTGACGGCGACTATCCGTCTTGGAACTTCCATAAATACATTCTGGATCGCGAAGGTAATCTGGTCGGCAGCTTTGGTTCGTTCACAGGACCTTCGTCTCGCCGCATCGCTCGCGTGATCGAAGACGCCCTGTAAAACGTTAATGCGGGTGTTCAGCACCCGCATAGCCTGCGCGGCGAGCTGATAAAGTGATCGATACTGAATCAGAAAACCGTAACGCGTGGGGTTTATCAATCGTGACATCCGCCCACATCACTTGTGGGTCTTCCATCACAAGCGACAATACCTCATCAGTCATCCGCTCGAGCAGTAAGAATCGGTTTGACTCGACATGCTTGATGACCTTTTTTGTGATTGTGCGGTAATTAAGCGCCTCATCGATCACATTAAAGGTCACTGCTTTTTCAGCGTGATAGTGAATGCGTATGTTGATCACCACATCCTGTTGATTCTTTTTCTCGTCGTCATTGATGCCAATGTATGTCCTGAGACGTAAATCTTGGATGTTGATCTTGGCTATTTGATCGCGCTGAAATTCACCCATCAAGGCTTACCAATCAAACGTAAAAATTCACTTCGAGTCGCCTGGTGCTCTCTAAAATCGCCAAGCATTACAGAAGACGCCATGGTCGAATTTTGTTTCTCAACACCACGCATCATCATGCAAAAATGTCGAGCTTCCACAACGACCGCCACTCCACGGGCACCAGTCACTTCTTGCACAGCTAGGGCGATCTGCCGTGTTAAGTTCTCTTGAATTTGCAGGCGTCTCGCGAACATATCAGTGATACGCGCAAACTTTGACAAACCGAGCACCTTACCATTTGGTAAATAGCCTATGTGACAACGTCCGGTGAACGGCAGCATATGGTGTTCACACATCGAATAAAGCTCGATGTCTCGCACCACAACCATCTCATCGTTATCGGATTCAAATACAGCACCGTTAACGATGGTTTTTAGATCTTGACGGTATCCTGACGTTAGGAAATCCAGTGCTTTGGCAGCACGCTTTGGGGTATCAAGAAGGCCTTCCCGTTCCGGATCTTCGCCAATGGCTTTGATCACATCCCGGTAGGATTCAGATAATGAATCAATCATGGGGTCTCCAATTTTTTCAGTGGTTAGTCAGCATTTGGATACATAACGCGTTACCATCCGTCATCGCAGACCAACCGATGCCCTATACCTATGGCCCCTTTGAAAGAAAACAACAGATTGAAAGCGATTCCCTTCAAAATAATCGTAGCCACCTTACTTTTAATCGCTACGATCTGGGTCGCATCGAGTGTTCTCGACCTCACCGCTGTCGTCACAGCCATCGTTTCACTGCCAGCACAAACTGCGCTGGTCATATTTTTACTGGGTGCCATCAGTTGGCTTTTAAGAGGACTGCGGACCTGGATCTTATTCGAACAATTACCTTTGACCGAAGCGCTCGGGATGAGCTTTGTTCATAACACGGCAAATAATCTGGCCCCAATGCGACTCGGAGAGCTAGCGCTTCCAATGCTTGCACGCTGGCTTGGTAACGTGGAATTTTCTGTGGGCCTCACCAGTCTTCTCTGGATCCGACTTCTCGATCTGATCAGCCTCGTTGGCATCAGTGTTTGCATCGTTTTCTTACCAAAAGCGGGCACAATCATGCTCGCGTTGCTCGCTGCGTTGGTGTTTCTCACGCCACTACTCATCGCCATCATTGTTCCGAAAACGCAACACATTCGACTACCGCAAATACTCGAACAGGCCAGAAGCCAATTGATGTACGAGGCTCAGAATGGAAAACGCCTCCATCGTATGTGGCGCCTCACAATTCTTGCATGGCTTTCAAAAATCATGGGCATGGGTGTCTTACTCGCCACCCTGTCTGGAATTCCGATGACTGATGTCATCACGACCATTTTAGGCGCCGAGCTATCATCCATCCTTCCGATACATGGGCTCGCCGGCGCAGGCAGTTACGAGGCAGGAGGCATTATTGGTTCAACATTCATGGGACTTTCGCCTGTTCTCGCTCTCGAAATGACAATTCAACTCCACATTTACGTACTGAGTCTGACCGCCGTCTTCGGTATACTCGGTGTTTTATTGCTATTAAAACGGACTTTACATGGCTGACACCTTGCCCCGTCTGTCAGTTGTCGTTCCCCTTTACAAGGAAGAAGACAACGTCGAACGCCTCGTTGATGAACTCCACGCTGCACTTGAGACCTATCCAGGCGAATTCGAACTCGTGTTAGTGGATGATGGTAGTACCGATCGAACACGCGACATGTTGATGGAAGCGCGTTCCAACCGCGGTGATCACATCATGGTGATCTCTCATCGACGCAATCTCGGTCAGACTCAAGCCATGCAAACGGGCCTCCAAGCGGCTCGCGGCGATGTGATTGCGTTCATGGATGGCGATTTACAAAATGATCCGGCTGACATTCCGGCCATGGTCGAAAAACTCGAAGCCGAACATTTAGATCTTTTATGTGGCTGGAGAAAGAATCGCCAAGATACCCTTGACCGGACACTGCCATCACGCATGGCCAACTGGCTCATTGGGCGAGTCTCCGGTGTCGCCCTGCACGATTACGGATGCAGCCTTAAAGTCGGACGCCGCGATGTTCTTGAGGGACTCGATCTTCGCGGTGAAATGCATAGATTCATTCCGCTGTGGGTTGCCAATCTCACACATCCGAGCCAAATCGCTGAGATTCCAGTCAACCATCGCGCACGCGTCGCTGGTACATCGAAATACGGAATTTCGAGAACGCCTCGAGTCATTCTTGACCTACTCGCTGCTTGGTTCTTTTTACGCTTTCGGGAGCGTCCGGGTCACTTCTTTGGTGTTGCTGGATTAATCACAGGTGGATTGGGTGGAATTGCGCTGACCTATCTTTTCGTTCTGAAACTGCTTGGAATGGATATCGGTAACCGCCCACTCTTGATTACGGGCGTATTGCTTGCACTCGTTGGCCTGCAGTTAATTACCACAGGACTTGTGGCAGAGATGCTGACGCGGCTCAGAAGTCGCGGGCAACCACCCCTAACAAAACAAACAGATGCCATGGGCTGGACTAAAGGATCCAATGATCGCGCTGAATAAGCTCGATTGGCGCTTATTCCTGTGCCTAGTCGCGCTTGGCCTGATTGGAACGTGGGTTCCTTTATTCGATCTGGATGAAGGGGCTTTCCTCGAGGCGACTCGAGAACTGCTTGATGGTGGGCATTGGGCTGCAACGACTCTGGATGGCGAACCACGCTATGACAAACCCATTTTTTCATACTGGCTACAAGCATTCTCACTGTATTCATTAGGCTGGATGAGCCCCTTCATTCCAATTGAGACAATCGGACGGTTACCGTCAGTGATCGCGGGTGCGCTTTGGGCACTAGTACTTGGACGTTTTAGTGCTGAAGTGACGAAAAAGCCTGCTCTCGGTGTCTTCGTTGCTGTTGCTCTCGCAACCACACTAGGTACCCTGGTGATTGCGCGTGCAGCCACTGCAGATGCGCTCCTCAATTTGTGGTTCGCACTTCTTTTTGTGGATATCGCTCGTTACATCCAAGATCCTCGTGACTCCATCAGACTTCGCGTTTTCCTCTGGTTTGGTCTCGGTATCCTGACTAAAGGTCCTGTCGCAATCTTGATACCAGCAGGAGCTTTCGGCCTCTGGGTTCTCCTATCGAATCAATGGCAGGTTTTGTGGCAAGCATTAGGCTCCTGGCGTGCCTGGCTATTACTCGTCGCACTCTTAACTCCATGGCTCGTGGGTGTTTATGACGCGCAGGGAATGGCATTTTTTGAAAACTTCATTCTTCGTCATAACGTGGAGCGATTTTCCGGCAACCTCCATGGCCATGGCGGTCATCCACTGTATTACCTTTTTGTCATGCCACTGGTCTTGCTCCCATACAGCGGCCTAGTGATGGCCATTTTATTGCGTGTTCGCGATTACTGGGCATGCCCAATCAATCGATTCGCTCTGATTTGGATCGCATTTGTCGTGGTTCTGGTTTCTCTGTCAGGGACACAGTTACCTCACTACGTGCTGTATTCAACCGCTCCTTTATTCGTTCTTTACGCTCGAGTTTTACCGTCACTGACTGGACGCTTTTGGGCATTACCCGGGCTTTTTGTACCCGGTCTTATCGTGGCTCTTGGGGTCATGCATCACATGATCCCTGAACCCCAGCATATTCGTGATCAAGAGCAACTGATTCTTCTGCTCCAACTGATCGCGAACTGGTGGTGGCCTCTGGTACTGGCGACCTTGAGTCTTGTCTTACTCTCTTTGATCGCCCTCTTCGCTCCTGGGTGGCGATTAAGCCAGCGACTAATCGCAATGGGCGGTGTTCAACTGGCCTGCATTGCGTTGATTATCTTGCCTGTATTATCCGAAGCGCGTCAGCGTCCACTTAAAGAGGCTGCTCTAATCGCCAAAGAAGCGCAGGCGGATGTCGTATCTCAAGGCGTTCGGATGCCAAGTTTTTCTTTCTATCGAGAAGCGATCACGAAAGAACAGGCACCCATTGTCGGACAGTGGGTCTTGATTTCAGTGACTCGCATCCATGAGCTCCAGTCACGACAAATTCCATTCGAAATCAAGGCGGCTGGGCCCGGTTGGCGTTTGATTGCCCTACCTGGCCCCAAAGCGATTTAGTCTTTCTCTTTTAACTGCAAACTTGCCGAATTAATGCAATATCGGAGCCCTGTTGGCGTCGGACCATCATTGAATACATGACCTAGATGGGCATCACAGACATCACAAACGACCTCTGTTCGTGGCATGAAGAAAATCGAACGATCATCGTGCTCCCCGATCACATCATCATTAATCGGCTTAAAAAAGCTCGGCCATCCTGAGCCTGAATCGAACTTATGATCTGAATCGAATAAAGGAGTGTCGCAACACACGCAGTGATAAACACCTGCCGTTTTCAAATCGTGATACGCATTCTCAAAGGGTTTTTCAGTCCCTTTTTGACGCGTAACTCGAAACGATTCGTCGGATAATTGCGCTTTCCACTCTGCATCCGATTTTTTTACCTTTTTTTGTGTAT
>CAJXTO010000032.1 GCA_913061245.1 uncultured Oceanospirillales bacterium | reverse complement strand
CGACGCAAGAGAAAGAGGAATCAATGTTAGCAATTTTATCACCAGCCAAATCCCTCAACACGGACCTGAGCGTTGATCGCTCTAAAATCTCCACCCCACAATTTTTGGAGGAAGCTGCCGAACTTGCTGAAATGATGCGAGGCTTTAGTCCATCTGACTTAGCAAGCCTAATGAAACTCTCTGACAAACTCTCCGCACTCAACGCAGCACGATTTGAGGAATGGTCAATAGATCATGAGTCAGCAGACCTATTACCAGCAATCTATGCATTCAACGGCGATGTCTACCAAGGGCTCGACGTTCAAACATTAAGTGCTGATGCACTCAATCGTCTTGCTGATCGAGTACGTATCTTGTCCGGTCTTTATGGATTATTGAGACCTTTTGATGCCATGAGGCCGTATCGTCTTGAAATGGGAACACAACTGAAAGGACAAGCGGTTGCGTCACTGCCCGAATTTTGGAAGTCGCGAGTAACGGACACGCTTAACAACCTCCTAAATGGTGGGCCTCTTGTCAATTTAGCGAGCAATGAGTATTCGGCAGCTGTGGACCTGAAATCGATCAATGGCTCCGTTGTTTCACCGGTCTTTAAAGATCTAAAAAATGGCGAGTACAAAATCATCAGCTTCTATGCGAAACGAGCACGGGGCTTGATGGCACGCTTTATCGTGGAGTCAGACGCACGAACAGCGGACGATCTACTCGGCTTCGACTACGACGGTTATGCCTTCTCAAAGGAATACTCAAAGCCAAATGCTCCCTGTTTCATTCGTGATCCGGAATCACGTTGAGCACGCTCTCACCGGACTCAGTCATCGCACCATGGCTCGAGTCCGTTCAGCCGCAAACGCTCTGGGTGATCGGAGACGCAACACCGCCAGTGGTTACGGATTACCAAAAGCACAGCAACAATCTGGTGGACACACTGTCTATTCGAGAAATCGAGGAAAGAGAACATATTCCAAAGGCAGCACTCATTGCCCTTCCTCTCAACACAACAGAAGAATTGCTGCTCGCGGGCCAACTAAGAAATCTGCTCATTTCAGACATTCTTTGTTTTGTTAATACTGCCATCCCGGCTGAATCGCTTTACGCACTGGCATTTAAGCGAGGGGACGAATGCCAGGAAAAGGAAAATACTCTCTTGAGTTTTCACTATTCACTCGCCACCTATAACCACACACGTGCGTGGAACAACCCTAAGTTCTGGGCCAACCCTGAAAACTGGAATAAATATTGGTGGTGACATGCGACTGATTGCAGCCGTCTTAATTTGTATTTCGACAACTCTACACGCTTCAATTGATGCGCCGGGTCTAAGCGATCGCGAGTATCGTTACCTCACGCTACCCAATGCACTCAAAGTGTTGCTTATTTCAGATCCAACGACTGATAAAGCAGCAGCCTCGATGGACGTTTTTGTCGGTACCAACAACGATCCGAAGGAATTCCCAGGGCTTGCACACTTCCTAGAACACATGCTGTTCCTCGGTACAGATAAATATCCAGATGCCGGTGAGTACCAACAGTTCATTTCAGACCAAGCTGGTTCACACAACGCTTTTACAGCGCCTGAGCATACCAACTACTTTTTTTCTCTTAACCCAAAAGCACTAGAGCCTGCACTTGATCGGTTCAGCCGGTTCTTCGTTGCCCCAACGCTTGATCCGACATACGTCGATCGAGAGGTGAATGCGGTCCACTCTGAATACCAATCCAAACTGAGAGATCCAGCGCGCTTGAGTTTCGAAGCAACAAAGCAGGGACTCAACCCAGACCATCCCTTTTCACAATTCGGAGCCGGCAATCTCAGCACACTTCAGAAGCCTGGCCTACTTGATGCTTTAAAACGTTTTTATGAAAACGAATATTCCGCCAATCGGATGGCGCTCGTGGTCTTGGGTGAGGAACCACTCGATACGCTCGAGCAATTAGTGACTGAACGATTTAACGAAATACCAAACAGAAACCTTCCATCGAGCGTCATCGACACACCGCTTTTTGATACAAACCGCTTACCATTTGTTGTGCAATCAAAGCCTGCGACAGAGTCGCGACGGTTAACTCTTTTATTCCCAGTTCCGGATACTGATGCATTCATCGATAGAGCGCCTCTGCAATACATAGGGCACCTGCTTGGGCATGAAGGTGAAGGAAGTCTGTTGGCAGATCTCAAGGCTCGCGGTTACGCCAATGGCTTATCAGCAGGCGAAAGTCTGGGAATGACTGAAAGCCGCTCATTCTCGATCAGTGTGAGCCTAACCCCTGAAGGTCTCACGCATCGCGACACCATCATTGAAGAAATATTCAGAACAATTCGCCTGATCGAAACACAGGGTATTGATCCATGGCGATTTGAAGAGCTGAAAGTGATCTCAGATGCCAACTTCAAATTCGAGGAAGAATCAGACCCCCAGAATGTTGTGACCTACCTTTCGGAAAAACTGCATTCGGTACCTCCTCAACAGTTGTTCACTCATGGGCGCTTGTTAAAGCAGTTCGATGATCAACTGATCACAGATGTCCTCACTTGGCTGACACCTGAACAGATGCTCGTTCGTGTCACCGCTCCTGAAATCGAGCCGACAGAAACAACAAAGTACTATCCAACGCAGATTCGTCGTTTTTCGTTAGAAAATGATCGACTTGAAAGGTTTCAGGCAGCCCGTCGAGAGATAAGCACAGTTGTGCGCTTACCCGAGCGCAACCCCTTTATCAAAGCGCCTGGTGATCCATTACCAAAAACGCGGAAAGCGACCATCGAAACACAGCCACGCGTTCTATTCTTTTCAGAAGGCGCCATTGGATATGTGCTGACTGAAAATAGATATTCACAACCAAAAAGTGATCTGTATATCCGTTTAAGGACGCCACTCGCGGCTAACTCACCAGAAGCGTCGATTATGAGCGATCTTCTGTCTGATGCGATGAATGAACACTTAAACAGCATGAGCTACGCAGCAGCTTTGGCTGGAGCAGGATTTTCCGCACAAGCGACGCAGTCTGGAATCACACTCCAATTTTCTGGTTATCATCAATCGTTAATTCCACTTGTGAATCAAGTGCTCGACAGTCTCCCGATTCCACTGATCGACGAATCAACCTGGGCTCGTCTAAACCAACTGAAATCACAAAGCCTAGCCCGGGTCCAGGCAGCGAGACCCTCAAGCCGTTTATTTGATGAGATGACCGCTGAACTGATGCCGCTAGCTTATTCAAGCAGCGAGCTGAATGAGGCGTTCGAGAGCATTGACCGGCAAACATTTCATCAATACCAAAAAGCATTCTTCTCTGGGTTAAAGGCGGAGATGTTTTTACATGGGCCTGTGTCTCGAGATGAAGGAAAAGAACTGCTTGAGTCCTGGGTCGAGAAACTTCCGATCGACCAGTCAACACCAGAAATTCAAGTGACAACCAACGCATGGTCTGGTGACCGCACGCGGTCGTACCGATATGACCACCCTGATCAAGCTGCCGCAGTATTGTATGTGGATACCAACACTGATCCAGGATCTCGCATACTCAATCAGTTGGCTGGAAACTTAATCGAAGCGCCGTTTTACACACATTTAAGAACAGAACAGCAACTGGGATACATCACCTTTGCGACTGCATTCCCGCTGTACAACACACCAATTTTAACTGGGGCGGTCCAATCACCAACTGCTGATCCAGATGCACTTGCGCGTGCAATTCAGAATGAATTTGAAGGATTCGCGGCAATGGTTGAGGCGATGCCTGAAGAGCAATTTGAGAGTCAGCGCTTGAGTCTGCTTGATCAGTTAATGAATCCGCCATCGACCCAAGGTGAGCTCTCCAACGCAATCTGGAGTGCAATCGGTTTACGCCGCCCATTCAGTGATCGGATGGAGCAAGCAACAACGCTTCAAGCACTAACGAAAGACCAGTTTGTTTCCTATCTCAAACAGCGGATCCAAAATCCTGTGGTGCTGAAGGCTTATCGCTCAGACGGTTAGCGGCTTCTGTGATGGCCTGGGATCGAACTGCAAACCGGTCGGTCTCAGGTATCTGCTCATAAATTCCGGCCGCGTGCATTTCTCGCTCAATCCGCGGTTGCACACCAACTAACAACACCGAATGATCCGCACGGACTGCATCCTCAATCATTTCCATGAGAGTAAGGCCTGCTGACAAATCGAGATGATCCACCGATGTGAAATCGACAATGAGAACATCATGATCTGAAAATTGAGAGAAATGACGAGCAATACCGCGAGAGAGTCCATAGCTCATGAATCCATTGAGCTGATAAATCAAAACACGACCTTCAAGCGCATCCAGAGCCTCTGATTCTTGATCTGTTAAATCTGAGATCTCATCTTTTGATCGCCCGATCTTCATGGTTTGTAAATGCGCCTCACTCAGGCGATACAGTGTCTCAAGATTCGCCACGAATACACCGATCGCGACAGCTGTAATGAGATCAACAAAAACCGTAATCGAAAAGACAACCAGCATCAGGCTGCTAGAGAAGAGCGGGATCCGTGTGACCCGCTTTAGGAAACTCCAGTCAATAATGTCGAATCCAGTTTTCAACAAAATGCCTGCAAGCACTGCCAGCGGAATCGCTTCTGCCAAAGGTGCTGCGCCGAGCATCAAAACCGCCAAGACAACAGAATGCAACATACCGCTTTTCGGAGACCGGCCTCCAAGACGCACATTGACTAGTGTTCGCATCGTCGCACCTGCTCCTGGAAGACCACCGATCAACCCAGCAACAAAGTTACCGATACCTTGTCCCACTAATTCTTTATCGGAGTCATGTTGTGTGCGCGTTAAATTATCGGCAACCAGAGACGTTAACAGTGAATCGATCGAACCAAGAGCTGCTAACAAAAATGCTGAACCGATGACAGTAGGCAACAGATCGATCGACAGATGTGGCAGAACAAGATCAGGTAACCCCCTCGGTATTTCTCCAATGCGAGCAACAGCATCGAACGGGCTACCTAAGGAAATACAAGCAAATGCAATCAATGCTACTAGAGGTGCCGGCAACACATGGAACCGCTTTGGCCAAACGAAAAGCAACACAAGCGTTCCAAGTCCGAGTATCGCGGCATCCCACTGGGCGCTCGTCAGCACATTGGGAAGCATCAATAACGCACGTAATGGATTGGCTTCACCACCAACACCCACCAGAGGCGCTAACTGCAGCAAAATAATAATAACCCCGATTCCACTCATGAATCCGGACACAACAGGAAAAGGAACCATCACCAAATAGCGGCCCAGGCGCAGTTTTCCTGCAGCAATTTGCAAAAGCCCAGCAAGTGAAACGGTAGTGAAGGCGATTGCGAGACCCTGGTCAGGATTTGTTGAAATCGCGTTAGTGATTACAGCAGCCATCACAACAGTCATTGGACCTGTTGGGCCAGATACCTGACTTGGCGTCCCTCCGAAGAGTGCTGCAAAAAAACCAACCGCTATTGCGCCATAGAGGCCGGCAGCTGCGCCAGCACCTGAAGCGACACCGAAGGCCAATGCCAAAGGAAGCGCGACGACAGCCGCCGTCAGACCACCGAAAAAATCGCCGCGATTAATCATTTTGCCCCCTTAACGGGATTACACAGGCGGTTGATTGTCCAACCAATTCACGAATTGTTGCAATTGTTCTATTTGATGAGGCTCTAAATCTGCTCGCTGACTGATTTCCAACAACTCGTCCTGAATCCGACTCGCTTGGGTCTTTGCTTGATGAATCCCCATGAGCTTATCCCGGCGGATTTTTTGCCATTGTTTCCATTCACCCTGAGTGAGTGATTGCGGAAAATTGCGTGCGCGATAACGAAACAGAAGCTCTCCATATCGCGAATCATCGAATGATTGTGTCCATTGACTCAATCCCTCAGGGTCCATCAGCGGTAAACTCGCCAACAAATCTTTGTCATGATTGGATAGAAAGCCGCCTGCATACAAAGCAAAATCAACATCGTCTGGCATCACTTGCTCTGGTTCTGCCAAGACTTGCACCGCCAATTGATAGAGTTGCTTAAATGCTGGTGATTCTTGGATGTGATGCCATACATCGAGGTGCTGATTCTGCACCGCTTCATCGCGCCCAAACGCTTCTAATCGTGCCTTGACTTCAGGGTCAAGTGTTCCACGGCGGAACAACATCGGTTGTGCATTGATACGAACCGTTTGTAGGCCTAATTCACGGACCTGCTTTCTCAGTTCAGTTCGGTCTGTGGTGTTTGATTCAACTAACTGAATCAATCCAGCCATCACCTCTTGTGGATCACGATTCAAATCAAAGGCGACATAATCATTAGATCGCTCTGACAACCGAAATGGAATCCAAAGATCGCGAACAAATCCTTGGTCCCATCCCGCAAATGGCGTGATTTCCAAAAGACCCTCACTACGGCCATCTGCACGAATTTGATCTGTTACAAAATGCTTATCGATCCGTTTCAGGCACGATGCAAATAAGTCGGGGTCATGTAACGCTAACTGCTTCGCTAAGCGCGCTGTGACTGCAACATCGGCTGACGCGTCGTGCGCCCGCTTAAGCCCTTGATCCAGCTGGTTTAATGGTCCAATTCGATCCAGCTTGAATCGCGGACGACCATCATGATCTTCAGGCCAGCGAATTGCTTCTGGCGCAAGCACAAAATAAGTCATAACGACCGGGTATAAATCAAAACGCCCACGCCCATCAGCATACTGCCACGCGTACGGATCACGTAAACATCGGTAAAAAACGTGTTGCGTGAACTTGTCGTCAAAACCGCGTGAGTTGTAACCGGCAACCAAGGTTCGCGGCCCGATCAGTTGCTCAAGGTGGTTGGCAAGCTCTGCCTCTGAAATACCCTCACGCTGATGGATTTCAGGCAAAATTTGATGGACGAGCATCGCTCCAGGAGAGGGTAAAACATCATCAGGTAATCGAACCAACACAGAGTCAGCGTCAGCAACGGGTTCCATACCTGGATCAGTTACCTGCCACCCTAGCTGGATCGGACGATCTGCTGCCGCGTCTCGCCCTGAGGTTTCGTAGTCGTACCAAAGAATCTGCAAGTTAGTTCTCAGGCAGCGTGACGTTCAGCTCTAAGACCGATGCATCGCCCGCTCGATCGAGTCGAATCGATACATGATCATCACGAACCGCAACATACTTTTTAACAACTGCCAAAATGTCACGTTGGAGATCAGGCAAAAAATCTGGCCCATGACGATTTTGACGTTCATGCGAAATCAAAATCTGTAACCGCTCTTTAGCTGCAGCGGCAGATGTTTTCTTTCTCCCAGAGAACAGTCCAAACAAAGCCATCAATCACCCCCTCCCAAAATACGGCTGAACAAGCCTTGTTTCTTTGGAGTTACAAAACGCATTGGGCGGTCCTCTCCCAAGAACCGTGCAACTGCATCGCCATAGGCAAGACCTGCATCTGCATCATCATCCAAAATAACTGGGACACCGGTATTCGATGCTTTAAGTACTGCTTTAGATTCTGGAATAACTCCGATCAGTTTTACAGCCAAAATGTCGCAGACGTCCTCTTTTGACAACATCTCCCCATTGTCTACACGCGCAGGGTCGTAGCGTGTAATTAACAGATGTTCATGAACCTTGCCGCCCTCTTTCGCGCGTTTCGACTTCGACTGCAAAATTCCAAGAATTCTGTCAGAGTCTCGCACAGATGAGACTTCTGGGTTCGTAACGATCACCGCGTGGTCTGCAAAATGCAGGGCCATTGTCGCACCGCGCTCGATACCAGCCGGTGAATCACAGACGATATATTCAAAACCCATTTCAGCTAATTGCTCTAGAACCTGGCCAACACCCTCTTCGGTCAATGCATCTTTATCTTTGGTTTGACTTGCAGCCAATATCGACAAATTTTCGAGTCGCTTATCTTGGATCAGCGCCTGATTCAAAGTCGCTTCTCCTGAAATAACGTTTACAAAATCAAAGACGACTCGACGCTCAACGCCCATGATCAGATCGAGGTTTCGGAGACCTACATCAAAATCAATGACCACAGTCCGATGTCCTGCCTGAGCAAGACCTGCTGCAATTGCTGCTGACGATGTGGTTTTACCAACCCCACCTTTTCCTGAGGTCACAGTGACAACGGTAGCCAACCTTTCTTCTCCTTTATCCCATCAATCCAAAAGTTAATTTTTGCGAATTCTCATCGAGCCCTACACGCACTCTAGCAGACCAGAGATTTTCTGGAATCTGATCCGATCCGCAGTAAGTCCCTGCCAACGAAACAAGTTCAGGCTCAAAGGTTAAACAAAATATCTCAGCATTCGTTTGGCCACTGACACCTGCTGCAACGCGCCCACGACAACGCCCATACACATGCACATGGCCATCAGCCATAATTTCGGCGCCTTCACTGACTTGGCCAATCACAATCAAATCGCGGTCCTTTGCATAGACCTGTACACCGGACCGAATGGGTCCTTCAACCACAAGAGCTGTTTCGCGTGGTTGGTTAACATCCCGCTCTTTCTCTGACTGAGGCTCAACGGTCACATTGTTTGGAGATAACCATGCAAGACCCATTTCATCGGCCAGCGCTCGATGGCTTGAATCACCGGTCAAACCAATCAGACCGATGCCGAGTTGATCGAGTGAGTCTATAGCAGCCTGAATCTCCTCTGACTCGTGCTCTAGCGATGGCTTGAGAACGATTGCAATCTCTTGCATCAAAGCTGGCGCTTTATCACACTGTTCTTTGAGCCATTGTTCAAGCGGCTCACTGTCCTTCGGCCACTCAAGTGTCATCACGCTGTAGCGATTCGCGCGGATTCTAGGTGCCATCATCATTCATTCACCAAGTTGTCAAAAAATGTACGCTTGTTTGTCATGTGTTACTTGACGAAACAACTGCACTTCATTAAAGTACGCGCCTCGATTGCGGGGTGGAGCAGCCTGGTAGCTCGTCGGGCTCATAACCCGAAGGTCAGAGGTTCAAATCCTCTCCCCGCTACCACTTTCCCCTGAAAAGCTCCGATCAACCTGCTGGATCAACTCTGCCAGTCTCGGATGAACTGTTTTCCCAGCACCTGACAACATCTCAACGTACGGATAGATTGCACAGGATTCAGGCAACGCATCTCCCTGCTCAAGAATTTCTCGCATCCGCCCTAAAAAAATAAACTGAAGCCACTGCTCAAGCTCGAGCGTGTCATAGCAGAAAGGCATCGTACTAGCCAAAGCATCTGGTTCGGGGCGGCTATCAGACCACAAGCCCAGTTCTCTTAAACCCAGTTCTAATGCGTTTAAAGCTTCAATAATCGTTTCCGAATGTTGATCCATTACTTGGTCGACTCAAGTTCCTGAAACAAAGCTTCAAACTCTTGGGTCAAACGATGCTTTGGACTCAAATAGACGAGGGGTTTCGCTTTTTCATGCGATTCCCGCATCACAACACTCGACGACAGGGTGGTTTTAGAAACCGGTAGAGAATCCGCCTTCAAATCATCGATTAACTGCTTAGGTAACTTCGCTCGCGCAGGAACTTGATTGGGAATAATCGCTTCGAGAATGAGCTCAGGATTATGATCGGCTTTAATTTCCTCAACAGTTTCAGTGAGTTGGTAAAGCGCTTGTTTAGAAAACGTATCACAATCAAAAGGCACAACCACTCGATCAGCCGCTATCATCGCTGACCGAGAAAAGAAATTAAGCGCAGGAGGTGTGTCCAGATAAATCCGATCAAATCCACTCATCAGTTCGGCAAGCGCTTCTTTTAATTTATACATTTTGTAGCGGCTCTCGAGTTTGTGCTCGAGTTCCAATAAACCGCGACCAGAAGGCATCACAGATAAATTGTCATAGGCGCTTTGATGGATGAGTGCATCAATCGGCTCACGTGAGTACAGCGACAATTGATTTTGAAAAAAATCCTCAACACCAGGTAATGGTTCAGAACGCTCGCCCACGATGTAATGTGTGCTGTTACCTTGTACATCCAAGTCAATCAACAACGTTTTTAGTCCTGCCTTGGCACTGGCGGCAGCAAGATTGACAGCAATACTGGATTTACCAACACCGCCTTTCTGATTAAAAACCACGCGACGCATTATTGCTCCTTAGGTGACAGCGCGAGGTTAACGCGGCCGTCAAGATCGATGATTCGTTGTGTTAGCTGTTTTCTACTTGCATCAACAGCATCAATGACTTGTTGCTGTTGTTCAGCCTGTTGCGTCAGACGGTCCACTTGCTCCGATAGCACTTCAAGGCCAATCAATGCGTTGTTTGCGGTCGCAAGTTGGGCAAGTTGCTCGTTAATACCTTCAACGACTAACTGAATATCTTTCACAGTCTGCTCTGTTACAGTCTGCCCCGTACTAACTTGCTTTAGGCCCGAATCGAGTGTCGCCATCGTCTCTTTTAATGAGCGTAGCTCCTCACTCAATGCCATCACTGCTTGACGCGTTCCAGAGACTGCATCGACCCGCGTCCTTTCTGTATTGATTTGCTCACTCAGTAACGCGACAGACTCATCCAGCTTTGATTGCACTGCTTTTGATGACGCTTCGGAACTCGCAACACGTTGCTGTAACGATTTCACTTGTTTTGATAAGGTGTCGAGATCTTTTGTTACGTCCGATTTCAGACGCGCCTCAACTGACTGCACCATTTTTCGCATTTGCGCATCGGACTGAGCCAACTCTCCGATACCTTGGGCTTGAGACTCATTTAAGCGCTGGATTGTCGCCTCAAGCTCCTTTGCCTGACTTTCTGCTTGAGTCAGTGCAGCCTGATAGCGCCCTGCTTCTTCGAGGCCAAAAAATGCCATTCCAAAGGACACGCACAAGCTCACAACCACCATCATCCATAACAGCCAATTGGTTCCGGCCTGCTTTGGTTTTTCGCCCCTCTGAGGGCGCGGCGTTTCAGGCTTCACATCAGAGCGAACCGACTCCTTGAGCTCAGGGACTGCAATCGGAGCATTCAGATCATCATTGAATTGAGGTTCTTTACGAGTCATATACCTGCCTTGTGTACCCTCTGAGTTTACCGAATCCGTCGATAAAACGAACCCATCATTGCCGAAAAGATTGATTTGTCATCCAAAGCCCCCACAATGGCATCAACCAAAACACACTGGAGGTCATCATGGCATTCGAATTGCCCTCACTGCCTTATGCTAAAAACGCACTGGCACCGCATATTTCAGAAGAAACACTCGAGTTCCACCACGGTAAACACCACAAGACTTACGTGGACAATCTGAACAACCTCGTTCCAGGAACTGAGTTTGAAGGCAAGTCGCTTGAGGAAATCATCAAAGCATCGTCTGGTGGCATCTTCAACAACGCAGCCCAAGTTTGGAACCACACATTCTACTGGCATTGCTTGTCACCAAACGGTGGCGGTGAACCAACCGGCGAACTCGCTGATGCGATCAACGAAACGTTTGGCTCTTTTGAAAATTTCAAAGAAGAGTTTACGAAGACATCTGTCACAACGTTCGGCTCTGGCTGGGGCTGGCTTGTCAAAACAAGCGACGGTAAATTAGAGCTTGCATCAACAATTGGTGCTGGCAACCCAATGACAGAGGGTAAAACTCCTTTGTTAACTTGTGACGTTTGGGAACATGCGTATTACGTTGACTACCGTAATGCTCGCCCAGCATATCTCAAAGCATTTTGGGAGCTAGTGAATTGGGAATACGTTGCAGAGCAATTTGCTAACGCATAATTCACCCCGTTAAAAAACCCGCTTCGGCGGGTTTTTTTATGCCCGCTATTTTTCGGAGGCCAAAAAAAACCCCATCCAGAAACTGGACGGGGTTTTTCGACCAAAGGGTCGGCTTACATCATGCCGCCCATACCTGGATCCATTGGAGGCATCGCAGGCTTGTCTTCTTTGATCTCAGTGATCATACACTCTGTTGTGATCATCAGACCCGCAACAGATGCTGCAGCCTGAAGTGCAGAACGCGTCACTTTCGCTGGGTCCAAAATACCCATCGCAATCATGTCGCCGTAATCACCTGTCGCTGCATTGAAACCGAAGTTACCTTCGCCTTGCTTCACTTTATCAACAACCACTGACGCTTCTCCGCCTGCGTTTGTTACGATCTGACGCAAAGGTGCTTCCATCGCACGCTTCGCGATCTGGATACCAACGTTCTGTTCTTCGTTGTCACCTTTCAAATCGCCAACTGCTTGCAATGCACGGATAAGAGTTACACCACCGCCAGAGACAACACCTTCTTCAACCGCCGCGCGTGTTGAATGAAGCGCGTCTTCAACACGTGCTTTCTTCTCTTTCATTTCAACTTCAGATCCAGCACCGACCTTGATCACTGCAACACCGCCAGCCAACTTGGCCTTGCGCTCTTGCAATTTTTCACGGTCGTAGTCTGATGAAGTTTCTTCGATCTGTGCTTCGATCTGCTTCACGCGGCCTTTGATGTCGTCTGCTTTACCAGCGCCATCAATGATCGTTGTGTTCTCTTTCGAGATCTGAACACGCTTCGCTGTACCAAGATCATCTAGAGTTGCTGTTTCGAGCGACAGACCAACTTCCTCGGAAATCACTGTACCGCCAGTCAGAATCGCGATGTCTTGCAACATTGCTTTACGGCGATCGCCGAAGCCAGGTGCTTTCACAGCAGCAACCTTCACGATACCGCGCATGTTGTTCACAACCAGAGTTGCAAGCGCTTCGCCTTCAACATCTTCAGCGATCAGCAACAATGGCTTACCTGCTTTCGCAACGCCTTCCAATACTGGAATCAAATCGCGGATGTTTGAGATTTTCTTGTCAACCAACAGGATGAACGGATCTTCCAATTCAGCTGTCATGTTGTCTTGGTTATTCACGAAGTATGGTGAAAGGTAACCACGGTCAAACTGCATCCCTTCAACCACGTCGAGTTCATCGTCGAACCCTGATCCTTCTTCAACAGTGATTACACCGTCTTTACCAACTTTTTCCATTGCTTCGGCAATGATTGAACCGACACCCGCATCAGAGTTAGCGGAAATAGTACCGACCTGTGCAACTGCTTTTGAGTCTTCACAAGGCTTTGCCATACCACCAATCGCCTCGACAGCAGATTTAACCGCTTTGTCGATACCGCGCTTGAGATCCATTGGATTCATGCCCGCAGCAACTGACTTCAAGCCTTCGTTAACGATCGCTTGTGCTAGAACTGTCGCAGTTGTTGTACCGTCACCAGCAACGTCAGAAGTTTGTGAAGCAACTTCCTTCACCATCTGCGCACCCATGTTTTCGAACTTGTCTTCAAGCTCGATTTCTTTGGCAACAGACACACCATCTTTTGTTACTGTTGGAGCACCGAATGACTTGTCTAAAACAACGTTACGACCTTTCGGTCCAAGCGTTGTTTTTACAGCGTCTGCCAGAATGTTTACGCCAGCAAGCATACCCTGACGGGCAGCATCACCAAATTTTACGTCTTTAGCTGTCATGTCTAAAAAATCCTTTCTTCAGGGGTCTTACTTTTCGATTACGCCAAGAATTTCTGATTCATTCATAATCAGAAGCTCTTCGCCGTCTACCTTGATTGTGTTTGATCCGGAATACTGGCCAAACACGACTTTGTCGCCAACAGATACCGACATCGCACGGACATCACCGTTATCGAGTGGTTTACCTGTTCCAACAGCAACAATTTCACCCTGATTTGGCTTTTCAGCCGCACTACCAGGAAGCACGATGCCGCCTGCTGTTTTTGTTTCCTCTTCCATGCGACGAATAACGACGCGATCGTGGAGTGGACGAATGTTCA
>CAJXTO010000031.1 GCA_913061245.1 uncultured Oceanospirillales bacterium | reverse complement strand
ATTTTCGAACATTGGCATTATGCGCCTCTAGGGTACGCGAAAACACATGCCCACCCTTTCCATCAGCCACAAAATATAGCTCACCGGTGATTTCAGGATGTGCAACAGCTCCAAGAGCATCAGGACCCACCAAGGCAATCGGTGTCGGCGGGAGACCGTCGATACGGTAGGTGTTATAGGGTGTTTTCTCTCTCAGATGCTGACGCGTCAGATTGCCATCAAACCGATCACCAAGCCCATAAATGACTGTCGGATCAGTCTGCAGTCGCATCTTCCGCTTCAGTCGCTCGATAAAAACTCCAGCAATACGAGGACGCTCAATCGCGAGTGCTGTTTCTTTTTCAACGATGGAGGCAAGAATCAGTAGCTCATAGGGAGATTTCAAAACAGACTTCACAACAGGATCGGCATGTGTCCAAGCAAGCTCCAATGATTCGATCAGAGCCTGGTGTGCTCGATCCAATAACGCATCCCGAGACAAATCCTGCTGCCAAAAATACGTCTCCGCTAGAAAGGCTCCTTCATGTGACGCCCAATTCTCGGTCAAACCAGCCCACATGCCATCGGTTAAAGTCAGTTCTCCATCCAACGCATCGTGCGTGGTTAACCGAGCAAACAACTCGGAAGCAGTAATTCCTTCAGGGATCGTTATCCGCTCAACAATCGCGTCACCCCTGTGAATCTGACCCATTGCTGATAGCACCGTGGCACCCGGTGAAAAGGCGTACTTCCCTTGTTGAACGTGAGTCAGTTCTGGATACAACGAGAACACAAGTGATCGTTCGCGAGCGGATAACGATGGATGTAATGCTTGTAACACATCACTTGCAGTTGAGCCTGCTGGTACGGACAGCATCTCGATTGCGACGGGTTCTGAGCGAAGAGACTCAACCCAAAGACGCCCCATCACCACCAAACAACTGATGGCGATAAGACCAAGGAGTCCAAGGCGGACTAAAGCGGGCATTACACCCGCTTAAAAATCAGTGTTCCGTTGGTGCCACCAAATCCAAAGCTATTGGACAGAGCGACATCAATCGTTGCTTCACGCGCTGTATTCGGTACGTAATCCAAACGACACCCTTCACCAACTGAATCCAAGTTGATAGTTGGTGGAAGCACCTGATCACGAATCGCCAAAGCGCTAAAACATGCTTCAAGCGCACCCGCAGCGCCAAGCGCATGGCCGGTCATTGACTTGGTTGAACTCACAGCAACCTTGGATGCGTGCGCGCCCATCAACGTCTCAACTGCCTGCGATTCGGCAACATCACCCAATGGAGTCGATGTTCCGTGAGCATTCACATAATCCACTTGATCAGCAGACAACCCAGCATCTTTCAACGCATTGGCCATCGCTGCGCGTGCACCACGACCATCTTCTGCAGGGGCTGTCATGTGATGCGCATCATCGCTCATACCAAAACCGACCAATTCACAGATGATATTGGCACCGCGTGCTTTTGCTGATTCATATTCTTCGAGAACCATAGTCGCTGCACCATCGGCGAGAACAAAGCCATCACGATCTTTGTCCCATGGGCGGCTCGCGGCCTTCGGATCATCGTTACGTGTGGATAAAGCGCGTGCCGCTGAGAATCCTGCGATACCAAGCTGAGTCGATGCTTTCTCCGCACCCCCTGCAACCACGATATCTGCATCCCCATACGCAATCATGCGTGCACCGAACCCGATACAGTGTGTCGAGGTTGTACACGCTGTTGTAATCGCGATGTTTGGACCCTGGAATCCATATTTGATTGCAAGGTTTCCAGCAATCATGTTGATGATTGAGCCAGGAACGAAGAATGGTGACACCTTACGAGGCCCACGCTCGTTGAGAAGAAGCGTGGTGTTTTCAATCAGAGTCAAACCGCCAATACCAGACCCAATTGATACTCCCACTCGGGTTGGATCAAAGGTTGATTCCATCAAGCCAGACTGCTCAACTGCTTGAATTGCACTGACCATACCGTACTGGATGAACGGATCCATCTTTCGAGCGTCTTTGACAGACATGTACTGCTCTAAATCAAACTCAGGAACTAACCCAGCAAATTTGGTTGGGTAGTCCGTGGTGTCGAATTCTGTAATCGCAGAAATCCCACTCTGCCCATTTAGAATCGCCTTCCATGACTCTTCGACGGTGACGCCACAAGGACTCAACATTCCCAATCCCGTGACTACAACGCGACGCTTTGACATAGTTTCTCTCTCAATAACCGACACAAAAAAGCCGCGCAGAACGCGGCTTTTCAGTATTTATACGTCGATAGCGGACCGTTTTACAGGTTTGCTTCGATGTATGAAATTGCTTGTTGAACTGTCGTGATTTTCTCAGCTTCTTCATCAGGAATTTCAGTTTCGAATTCCTCTTCCAAAGCCATCACCAATTCAACTGTATCCAGTGAATCAGCACCCAGGTCATTAACAAACGAAGATTCGGTGGTTACTTCTTCTTCCTTGACGCCAAGTTGTTCACAAACAATTTTCTTGACGCGTTCTTCGATATTACTCATCGTTCAGAATACTCCTAATGATGTTGCTGCCACTGTACGACGTGGCGTCATTATTACTGATGTTCGAAATATTACAAGCACCAGAACATCAGACTTAGGCCATATACATGCCGCCGTTGACGTGTAACGTAGTGCCAGTCACGTAACTTGCCTCTTCACTCGCGAGGAAAGCGACGGTTCCAGCAACCTCTTCTGCCGAGCCTAAACGACCCAACGGAACCTGCGACAACAGTGCTTCTTTCTGAGCTTCGGGAAGCACATGTGTCATGTCTGTTTCAATAAAGCCAGGCGCCACAGCATTCACTGTAATCGCTCGACTTCCAAATTCGCGCGCCATCGCGCGAGTCATGCCTTCGAGGCCTGCTTTCGCGGCAGCATAGTTCACCTGCCCAGCATTGCCCATCGAACCCACGACAGAACTGATGTTAATGATACGCCCTGTACGCGCTTTGGTCATCGGCTTAATGAATGCCGATACGACTGTGTAAATCGATGTCAGGTTTGTATCGATTACCGCTTGCCAGTCGTCAGGCTTCATGCGAAGCATCAACGTATCTTTGGTAATCCCGGCATTGTTGACTAAGACCAATGGACTTTTGTCAGCCTCCGCCAATGACTGCGCGAGCTCGTTCACCATAGACGCATCAGTCACGTTTAATACGCGGCCTTCCCCATTGGACCCTAGGCGATCTGAAATAGCCTGAGCACCCGCTTCCGAGGTTGCTGTTCCAATCACATAAAAGCCTTGTTTGACCAAACGCTCAGAGATTGCCTGTCCGATTCCACGGCTTGCGCCGGTAACGAGTGCAACTGTCATCCGTTGATTTCCTGTAATGCTTTGGTGAATAGCTCATGTGTTCCAAGCGGAAAGTGCTGAGCTTCTGTTTGAATTCGCTTAGCCAGCCCACAAAGTACAGCGCCTGGGCCAAATTCTGCAGCAACTTGAATACCGAGTCCCTCGAAGCTCCGAACTGTCTGAGTCCAGCGCACAGGTGAGAATGTTTGCTGAATAAGCTGTGCACGAATCACAGAAACATCTGACTCTGGTTCAATACTGACATTCTGAATCACTGGAACCGAAGGTGCCTTCACTTCAATCGCATCGAGCTTGTCTTGCAAACGGTCTGCAGCAGGCTTCATTAACGCGCAATGGAATGGTGCACTGACCGGCAGCGGGAGAGCACGTTTGGCACCAGCTTCTTTCAAAAGCGGGAGGGATGCCTCAACCGCTTCAGCATGGCCTGCAATCACCAACTGCCCTGGTGCATTATAGTTGACCGCTTCAATCACAAGAGCTGTGTCTGTCGCCACTTGGGTACAAACCGCCTCAATCTTTTCGTCATCAAGACCAATCACGGCAGCCATTGCACCCGTTCCTTGAGGAACCGCTTCTTGCATAAATTGGCCGCGTGCACGCACCAGCTGCACTGCGTCTGCAAGTTGTAAACTGCCAGCTGCGGTCAAGGCGGTGTATTCACCCAAGCTATGACCAGCCATGTACGAGGCGCTCTGGCCGTTTGTCTGGATCCATGCACGATATAAGGCCACTCCTGCTGTCAGCATGAGCGGTTGCGTGATTTCGGTCAGAGACAATTGCTCGGCCGGTCCTTCTTGAGCCAAAGCCCAGAGATCGTAGCCAAGTGCATCAGAAGCTTCAGTGAAAGTATCTTTGACTTCCGGGCAGTCTGCCTCAAAGTCGGCCAACATGCCGACCGTTTGAGAACCCTGCCCCGGAAAGAGGGCTGCAAAAGCCATCGACTTATTCGTCGTCTTCTGCAACTTCTTCTTGACGTGGTGTCACAACCTGACGACCACGATAGAACCCGTCTGGGCTCACGTGGTGACGACGGTGGATTTCACCTGTCATCGCATCAGTTGTCAGCGTTGGACCTGACAGTGAGTCATGCGCACGACGCATACCGCGACGCGAGCGAGATTTTTTGTTCTGTTGAACGGCCATGATGATCTCCCTTCAGGATCCCTGTTCATTCTTTAACGCAGCGAGCACCGCAAACGGGCTCTTACTTTCCGAAACATCCCCGGGTTCCGGATCCGGTGTCCATCCGTTATCACACGACTCATGCATCGGCATAATCGGCAATAACAAAACCATTTCGTCTTCAATGGCCTGTCTTAGAAAAAGTTGACCTTCTTCTATCAGGATTGGATCCAAGTCCTGGTCGAGACTCTGCATTTCCCTCTCGGAAAATACGAGACCCCAGTGAATTGATCCCTGAAGCGCTACTGTGACCGGTTGCAAACAACGCTGACAGGTCATGCTCGCCTCACACTGAAGCTCTCCAGACACCACTCGCGGGCCGTACGGCTCTCTGGATCCGCGCACTGTTGCCTGTCCGCCAGGTAACAAAGTCGCCATCTCCGCAAACCTCTTGTAATGTTGAGGTTCTAGAGGACCAGATATCTCCTCCTTCGCATCGATGAAGCGATTCGCGTTCAGGTGCTCAGGTAGGGTGTCTGAAAACATAGGCGGGGGATTTTAGTGATGCGCAGGCCCTCTGTCAAAGACTAAAGCGCTGAAATTCAACGATGAATCAAGAACTGATCTTGGCTAGCGAGAGCCAATACAAGAAAAACATCCTCAAACGACTCGAGATCGCGTTTACAACCGAAGCTCCAGCAATCGATGAAACCCCACAAACAGGTGAGCCCGCTCGCGCACTGAGTATTCGATTGGCACAAGCTAAAGCGGAAACAATTGCGGCACGTCATCCTGCTGCCACGGTGATCAGCACAGATCAATCAGCGGAAGTTGACGGCGAAATCCTCGGCAAGCCAGGCACCATCGAAAATGCTTGCGCAATGCTTCAAAAACTCTCGGGGAAAACGGTCTCTTTTTATACGTCCGTCGGCGTTATCGCTCCAAAACAACCCTGCATCACGCACACCGAAGAAGTCGTCGTCACACTCCGAGAGCTCGACCTTCTGGAAATTGAGCGCTACGTAAAAAAAGATATGCCGCTCGACTGCGCAGGCAGCTTTAAAGTCGAAAGTTTGGGAATCAGTTTATTCACATCCGTGAAAAGTGGAGACCCAACAGCACTCGAGGGTCTCCCTCTAATCAAACTCTGTCAGTGGCTAAGAGACCAAGGATTTAGAATTCCTTGACGGCCTAACCAGGTCAGCGCAGTCCCAACACCGAACCCAAACTCTCGTGAGAATTGATTCAATAACGGCTCGTCTTGGACGTAATACACTCGTTCTTCTGCACCAATCCATTCTCGAGCCACCTCGAGAGGACCTGCGAGTGAATCAACCAACCCAAGGACCAACGCCTGTTCGCCACTCCAGACGCGACCATCAAACACGTTTTCGTTACCTGGTGTAAGACGCTCACCGCGGCCCTCTTCGACGCGCGCAATAAACTGCTGATGCGTCGCATCAAGAAGACCCTGCAGATGTTTTTTATCGCTTTCCGATTCGGGCATGAACGGATCGAGCATCGCTTTGTTTTCGCCCGCTGTGATCACGCGACGGTCAACTCCCAACTTTTCAAGAAGCCCATTGAACCCAAAACCGGACGAGACAACTCCGATCGAACCAACAATTGACGCAGGTGCGGCGTGAATCGTGTCCGCCGCCGCCGCAATGTAATAGGCTCCACTTGCACCAATATCCCCAATCACTGCATGCACGGGTTTTCCGGGATATTGCGCCTTCAGGTCTAGGATCGCCCGATACACGTACTCTGACTGCACAGGGCTTCCGCCTGGTGAATTAATTTCAAGCATCACTCCTTTGGAGCCGGGGGCTTCAAAGGCAGCCTCTAAATTCTGCTGAATATCATAGGCGTTCGCGCTCTCACCTGGGGCAATCACGCCATCAATTGGAACGACAGCGGTGTGGGTATGAGAACCCATTGCATCGACTGGCAGTTCTGATTGGTTAATCAAAAATAAACTCAGGCCGATGATGTAACCAAAGGTGATCGTTTTAAAAAAGATCCCCCAACGTCTTGCCCGACGCTGCTCTATCGTCGATTGCGCTAACGTCCTTTCAAGGACAGACCATAGACGGTCCGTCTCTTTTTCTTGATGAGGATCTTTCATGGATTCACTTCCCTCAGTCCAAGGATTCTCTGCCATTCATAACCTCTCTAATAAATATCTGGGTCACACCCAGATTCAACTAAAAATCGCTGCATCGGATTGGGAATTGGTGCAACCACTGTCACCTGATGCCCTGTTGCACCTTTAAAGCCGATCGAGCGACTGTGTAAGCACAGTCCATTGATCCCTCGAGCCCGCCATTGATCACGCGAATCATCATGCTGATATTTAGGATCGCCTAATACCGCATGTTTGTAATAGGCGGCATGAACACGTATCTGATGGGTCCGTCCAGTGACAGGCTCCGCTTCGATTAACGTACAACCGTCCAATTGTTCAAGAACGCGGATCCGCGTGTGAGAAGGCTTGCCGTTCTCAGTGACCTGCACGATCCGCTCCCCTCCTCGCTCAAACTTCTCAAGCGGCGCTTCGACATCAACAAGATATTGTGGCCATTTTCCGGCAACTAAAGCCACGTATCGCTTTTGTAAGGTTTTATCTTGGTCACGCAGTTGTTTGTGCAGACGGCGCAATGCCGACGGTCTTCGTGCAACCAACAAACACCCACTGGTTTCTCGGTCCAAACGATGGACGAGCTCTAAAAATTTTTCGTCAGGCCTCGCGAGGCGCAACTGCTCGATTAAACCCGTGGATAAACCAGAACCACCATGGACAGCTAACCCCGCAGGTTTATTTAATACCAAGACATCTTCATCTTCGTAAATCAGCGCATCAGACAACTTCATCTGAATCCCGCGATGAGCGATCTGCTCTTTAGGCGGCTCCAAATCAACCGGAGGGATTCGAACGACATCACCGGCAGATACACGTGAGTCAGGTTTACAACGTCCTTTATTAATCCGAACTTCACCGGTTCGAATCATTTTATAAATACGCCCCTTTGGAAGCCCTTTGAGCTGACTTGATAAAAAATTATCAAGCCGCTGCCCTTCCTTGGCGGCGTCTACAGTCACCCACTGGACTTTCTTTTCCACTCACTTTCTCCATGATGCATTGCCGCAAGCGACATGCGCTGTTATGCTCCAGACTGCTTTGGGTTGAGTCAAGACTCCCTTAAGCCGAATGAGACCTCCGGTTTTCCGGAGATGAAATAATCCCCGCCCGATCTTGGCGGGCCAGCAAAGCTGGGACAAACACATATCAATGTGTCGGCAGGATAGCCTGCAGTAACAAAGAAATTCCGGGCTCCCGGTATACCGGTCGAGCCCACTACAATGTGTCTTGTCGCCCGACCGATCTATCGGTTGGGCCATGGTTAGTATAGCTAGCCCTCTGAGATCGTGGCGATCAAACCATGAAGGTTGCCACTTAAAATGAAGCGTATCTTAATTAACGCACTGCAGGCGGAAGAAATTCGCGTTGCAATGGTCGACGGTCAAAAACTCTACGACCTCGATATCGAATCCTCAGACCGTGAACAGAAAAAAGGCAATATCTATCGCGCGAAGATTTCGCGGATCGAGCCAAGTCTTGAAGCTGCTTTTATCGACTTCGGTAGCGAGCGTCACGGCTTTTTACCACTGAAAGAAATTTCTCCTGAATATTTCTATAACACGCCTGCTGAAGGTGAGCGTGCAAAAATCGATAAGGTCTTGAAAGAAGGCCAAGAGCTGATTGTTCAAGTCGAGAAAGAAGAACGCGGAACCAAAGGTGCTGCGCTCACAACATACATCTCATTAGCCGGCCGTTATTTGGTTCTCATGCCAAACAACCCAGATGCTGGCGGTATTTCCCGTCGAATCGAGGGCGATGACCGCGCTGAGCTTCGCGACAAACTCGCAAACCTGACCATTACGCAAGGCGCCGGTGTCATCATTCGGACCGCAGGCGTTGGACGCACAGTTGAAGAATTGCAGTGGGACCTCGACTACCTCGATACCGCATGGCAAGCAATCAGAAAGGCGGCACTTTCAGGGGTCGCACCATTTTTGATCTACCAAGAATCCAACGTCATTGTTCGCGCGATCCGCGACCACCTGCGTCAGGATATTGGCGAAGTGCTTGTCGATAACGAACAAGTCTTCGAAAAAGCAAAAGACCTGATTCAACAAGTGATGCCGTCATACGGTAATAAGGTCAAGCTGTACCAAGATGAAACACCGCTTTTCAATCGTTTCCAGATCGAAGGTCAAATCGAATCAGCATTCCAGCGTGAAGTTCGCCTTCCATCGGGCGGCTCGATCGTTATCGATCCAACCGAAGCGTTGGTCTCAATCGATATCAACTCCGCGCGCGCAACGAAAGGCGGAGATATCGAAGAAACAGCATTGCATACGAATTTAGAAGCCGCAGACGAGATTGCTCGTCAACTGCGTCTTCGTGACATGGGTGGCCTGGTTGTTATCGACTTCATCGATATGTCAGCCAACAAAAACCAAAAAGCTGTAGAAAACCGTCTCAAAGACGCTCTGAAATCTGATCGTGCACGCGTTCAAATCGGACGTATTTCACGATTTGGCCTTCTCGAAATGAGTCGCCAGCGTCTTCGCCCATCACTGGGTGAAACAAGTGGCGTGGTCTGCCCACGCTGCCATGGCCAAGGCAGTATCCGTGACGTGCAATCACTCGCACTACAGATTCTGCGTTTGTTGGAAGATGAGGCGGTCAAAGAACGTACAGGTGAAGTCCGCGTTCAGGTCCCTGTTCCAGTTGGCACATTCCTTCTGAACGAAAAGCGCCAGCAGCTCGAATCGATCCAGCGCCGTCATAAAGTGCGTGTGTTGGTCATTCCAAATCCAAACATGGAAACACCAAACTACGACCTTCAGCGACTTCGTGACGATGATCCGCAGGTAGCTAATCTTGAGCTTTCGATTGATATTCAATCATCGACCCCAGCACCTGAACCCGAACTGGTACGCGCAAAGCAAGCTGAAGCGCGTGAGCAAGCACTCGTTACCGACATTAAGCCAAAAACGCCAGCGCCAGAGCGCGCACCTGAACCCGCTGTGGCTGAAGAACGCGTTCAAGATGAAAGCATCGGCCGTAAGAAGCGTCCACAAAGCGCACGTCGCCGCCAAGGCAAGCCTCAGCAAAAATCGTTGCTGTCACGTGTCTTCGGATTCTTGTTTGGTGACGCTGAGGAAGAGCAAACGAATCGACGCTCGAATCAAAACAATCGTCGTCGCAATAATCGGAATAACGATCGCAGAGAACGCACTGACAGCGATCAAACTAAGCGTCCACAAAATAATCGCGGACCCCAGACACAAGAAACAGAGCGCACAGCAGACGGATCACAAGGTGGTCGTCGCCGTCGCCGTCGTCGCAATAAAAACCGTTCAGAAAACCCTGAGGTTATGGAGAACGAGGTTCAAACACCTCAAACTCAAGAAGTCTCCCCTGAGCGTGAAGCTGAGCTGAAAGCACACGAGGAAAATCTGACTCCGCGTCCGAAACGTGCCAAAAGAAAGCAACGTGGCGAAAACGCAATTGCTAGCCAAGAAGCGCAGCTTGAGGCACATGCAACAACTTCAGGTGAAACCACGATCGATGACGCACCTGTGCTCAACGAAGGCCTAATGTCTGAATCAGAAAAGCCGAAGCGTTCACGTCGTGGTCGTCGCGGATCACGTCGAAACGATGAGGCTGGTGATGTCACTGAAACAACAGCGACTCAGACACCAACAGAAGCGCCCGAGCCAGCGACCGAAGCCAAAGCGCCCGAGGCTGAAGCTTCCGTAGAAACAGCAACTGCAGATGCGCCAACTGAAGAGAAGCCAAAACGCGCTAGTCGTGGTCGCGGTCGTCCTCGTAAATCAGAAGCTGCAGCAGAAAGCAGTGCGGACAATCAGGCTGACACACCGGTCGCTCAGGCCGAGCCAGAGACCGCGCCAGCAACAGAGGCTACTGAAGCGACAGAAGAGCCTAAGAAAAAACCGGCACGTAGAGGTCGTAAGCCAAAGGCCAAAGCTGAAGAAACACCAACAGAAGCGGTATCCGAAGCACCTGCGCAACCAGTAGCTGAAGAACCAGCAACTGAGAAGGCTGCCGATACGACGGCCAACGATGATTCAGACAAGCCAAAACGTGGCCGCGGCCGAGGTCGCCGTCGCGCCCCCGAAGCAACAACTGAAAGCACTGCAGCGCCATCAGTTTCCGATCTCAAGGCACAGCTGCTCGATGACGGTGTCGATGCAGGTACAACCGCATCGACAGAAGACGCCGAGAAACCAAAGCGTGGTCGTGGTCGTGGTCGTCCACGTAAAGCAGACACCGAAGCGCAAGCGACGGATTCTGCGCCACAGGAAACGACTGAAACGGAATAAGTTAAGTTCGGTTGAACTGACCCAGCTGGGTTGGTTCAACCGCCAAACTCAGTCCAAATGTGGCTTTGACCGAAGAACGAATCAAAGCCACAAGTTCTCTCAATTCATTCGCATTCCCTGACCCATCGTTGGTCAACACCAACGCTTGTCGGTCATGCACAGAAAAACCGCCCACTTGATGACCCTTGAGGCCTAAGTGATCGATCATCCAACCCGCTGCTATTTTGGTTTGCGCACCATCTGGATAGGTCGGCATGTCAGGAAACTCAGCTTTCAAACGCTCAGCGACATCGGTCCGAACGACTGGATTTTTAAAAAAAGAGCCCACGTTTGGAGTATCAGCGGGATCTGGAAGCTTGGACTGACGGATTGACATCACGGCCTTGGCGATATCGCGCGGGTCCGATGACTTCAGATTTTGCTTCTCTAATTCATCTGCTATCGCTCCATATCCAACGCGTGGATTTGGAACTGTTGAGAGCTTTAGAGTCACCGTTAACACAAGAAAACGATCCGGTGTTTCTTTCAAGATCGAATGACGGTATCCAAATTTCAGCTCCGACGCATCAAGCTCAATCACAGCCTCTTCTTCGAAATCATAGAGTTTGACGCGATAGCAATGATCTTTGAGCTCAACCCCATAGGCTCCGATATTCTGAACCGGCGCTGCACCCATCCATCCTGGGATTAATGCAAGATTCTCAAGACCGAACCAGCCACGCTCTAGTGTTTGCATCACGATGTCGTGCCACTGGTGACCCGCGCCGACTTCTAAAAATATGTCAGACCCAGATTCTGTCACTTCAAAGCATTTGATTTCGGGCCTTAAAACAACGCCATCAAATTCTGGCTCCAACACAACGAGATTGCTCCCACCTCCCAAGATTAGGCGAGGTGCAGAGCCAAGCTCAGGCATCGAAACGCACACGTTCTCGATCGATGACAGCTTCAGTACTGATGCCGCATGAAACGGCAACTTAAGCGTCGTTAATCCAGTTAAATCAAACACTTGGATTCTCCAAGCGCTTTCGAACGATCTCTAAATCATGCTCAGTATCAACACCCGGCGGGATTGACTCCAACGCGACATCAACCTGAATCAGCCGATCATGCTCTAATGCTCGTAACTGTTCTAGCCGCTCAAACTGCTCAAGTGGCGTAGGCTCCCACGTACGGAAATCACGCAAAAAACCGGCGCGATATCCATAAAGCCCAATGTGGCGATAATGTGTTCCGGCAGCGAGCGACGGATGACCTGGAATACGCGCTCGAGAGAAATAAAGCGCCCGACCGGATCGACTCTTAACAACTTTCACTTGATTGGGATCTTCGATGTCCGTCAAGTCATGAATGGGTTCACACAGTGTCGCTATGGATGCTTCAGGATGCGCGATCAACATATCAGCGACCTGATGAATTGCAGATGCAGGCAATAGCGGCTCGTCTCCTTGAACGTTGACGATTATCGCATCAGCTGCCAAACCCAAAATATCAGCAACCTCGGCCAAGCGGTCAGTTCCGGTCGGATGATCTGATGCTGTCATCAAACATTCACCACCGAAATTTTTCACCACATCAAAAATCCGCTGATCATCAGTCGCGACGAGTACCCGCTCAGCACGAGAAGACTGAGCACGCGCATAAACATGCTGAATCATGGGTTGACCAGCAATATCAAGGAGCGGTTTTCCTGGAAGACGCGTCGATCCGAAACGAGCGGGGATCACCGCAATGAAACTCATTAACGATCAGTCCGCTCATCAGTAGTCAGTGTGCGTGCCTCATCAGCGAGCATCACTGGAATATCATCTCGAATCGGAAAAGCTAGACCATCTGCGCGGCACCAGATCTCTTGATCATCTTCACGGATCTCAACCTCCCCTTTACACAAAGGACAGACCAATAAACCCTTCAGCTGAGGCGCCAAACTCATACCCTACTCCACTTTCTCAAACGATCGATTAACCAGGCTTCAAATTCCGGTTGATGGCTGTCAAGTGCAACCACCCAGAACGGTTCCTGGAGCAAGTGTACCAATTTCACAGCATCTTTCTCTGTTGTTATCACGCGCTTCAAATGCGACACGTCCGATGCAGTGAACTGATGATGATCTGGAAACGCATATTCCTCTATCGATAATCCGGCCTGCTCTAGGCCTTCAAAGAATCGACTTGGAGACGCGATACCAGATACCGCATCAAAATCACCATGATGAACAAGGTCACTAATGGGGTGGTGTTCTTCAGGAAGATCGGAACGATACGCATAGGCCATTTCGCCAATCGAGCCAAACACTGGCGTTTTTGTCTCGATACCCATTTCGATCAACATTTCTTTTGGATACTCAGTCCCTCGGACGATGATTGCATCCATTTGATCAACCACAGACAAAGGCTCTCGCAACGGACCAAATGGCATCTCAAGCCCATTACCAATGCCCTGATCTTTGTTGAAAACACAGACTGAAAAGTCACGCCACAGACGTGTATTTTGTAAGCCATCATCTGACAAGATCACATTGACCTGATGATGAAAGTGCAATCGCTCGACAGCCTTAGCCCGGTCACGGCAAACAATCACGGGGCAACCCGTTCGCTTCTTAAGCATTAAGGGCTCATCGCCAACCTTTTGAGGGTGACTCGTCTCAGTCACTTCGATCGGCAGCTTTTTCGCATGTCCGCCATAGCCACGACTGACAATACCTGGCCGAAACCCTGCTTCTTTAAGTCGCAAGGCAAGACTCGCTACTAACGGTGATTTCCCAGAGCCGCCCACAACAATATTTCCAATACAAATCACTGGGATTTGCGTTGTAACTCGTGGCGCGCATGCTATTTTCTCACGCTTTCTGTGCATCCACGAAGCAACAATGGGACTGAGCGCCCGGCTGATCGAAGTCGCAGGTTTAGACCATCGCTGAGGCCATCCGTGAAAGCCTTTGAAACCACCAAAGCCGAATTTCATGCACTAATTCCCTCTATTTCTGTGCAGAATACCTGTGAATTGAGTATGCTCCGCGCTACTCGAAAGGAAAAGGATGATCCGTGTCAATTGAAGGTTGGGGCAAAGCACC
>CAJXTO010000030.1 GCA_913061245.1 uncultured Oceanospirillales bacterium | reverse complement strand
CGAAGTAAATGACGTAAAGCCCCGGTCTATCCGGGGCTTTTTTTTGATTATTCAAGGATGAACAATCAAATGACAACACCCTACTCACTGAGTGATCTTAAACTGCTCTCACATCTCGCTACGACCGGATCTTATCGGGGCGTATCTCGCATCACTGGGCTAGCGCATACAACGATTTCAAGACGTATTCGGCGACTTGAATCTGATCTCGGCATTCCTGTGATTCAATCAGATGCGAATAAATTAATACTGACACCGTGGGCAGATCGATTAATTCAGTCCTGTAATACACAGATAGCGCAGCTCACTGATACGATTCATGCAGCGCAAAACGAATTTATTCAAACCAGTACGATAGGTATCGATGAAGCGCTTCTCGACCTCGTGCCAGATTTATTCGCAGTCATCGAAGCATTTAAGGAGACCAACCCAGGCGTCATTATTTCTCCAAAGCCACCCTCTCAATCCACTATTCGTTGGCAATCAAGCGTTAACAATGACGAGCATAGTTTGGTGGCTAGCATGCAGATGACTTGGGCAGTTTTTGCCCATAAAGACGTGCGCTACGATATCCAGCAGTTTCCCCTCTTCAAAACACTAAAAGCACCTAACATTTCAAATCTCAACGTCGCTCATTACAGCGAAATCGAACTCGTTAGTACGTGCGCACAAGCACTTCAATTGGCACTGCACCGCCAAGGGATGGCGCTCTTACCCGTACATTTTGCTAATGCGGAAGAAAACCTGAATGAAGTGACGGTTGAACACGAACGCGTGATCGAGCAGCAGTTACTGACATTAGGATCCGAAGTGAGGGATTCAGCCACCCACCTCACTCTTTTCGAGCTATTGGCCTCCCATTGTCGAGGGCGTTAGGCAAATGCGTCTTTGAGACTATTGAGTCGTGCTGTCAACATATCCGAATCATAGGGAACAGAATCTCCTACCCCCCATACCGGGTTAGGCCATGCATCATCATCAGGGAATCGCGCAATACAGTGAATATGCAACTGCCGAACCTGATTGCCTAAGGCCGCAATATTCAATTTATGTGGCGAAAATTGATCGCGCATCACCCGCGCGACATGATCAATTTCGAGCCAAACCTCATTCCGCAAATCCGGGCTTAAGTCAATCAATTCAACGGCATGAGGAACTCTTGGAATAATCAAAATCCAAGGCCAACGCTGATCATCAACCAGTCGCAAATCGCAGACACCAAGAGAGATCAGTGGATAACTCGTTTGTTTGAGTTGAGAGTCTATTTCAAAGGTGATTGCATCCATGCGACAACCCTTAATCCTTTCTCAATGAATGACCATCGAGCCAACGTTGCTCATCATCTGGGCCAATTTCTTTTTTCCAAATGGGCACTCGAATTTTTAATTGATCAATTGCATCAGACACGGCCCCTAATGCATCTTTGCGATGTGCACTACTGGCTGCGATCACAACACTCGCCTCACCCACGCGAACAAGGCCGCGAGAATGGATCATCACGAGTTTAACAGGGTAATCAGCACATACGTCCTGACACAATTCACTCAGCGCCTTCAGTGCCAACTCAGGATGAACATCATAATCAACTGCCGCGGCTGACAAGCCTTCGTTGTGATTACGAACGACTCCGAAAAACTGCGCTATAGCACCATGAGCTGGATCTTGTACGAGTACATCGAGATCGCTCGTTTGACATGGCCCATCAATCAGGCCACACACATAGCGTTCACCCTCGTTGCGAGCGAATAAATCCAAGTTACCCTCCAGCTACAGGTGGTAATAAGCTGACCTCTTGACCAGACACTGTGACATGATCTTTCAACAACTCATCACCCTCAGCGAAAACAGAGCGCTTCAGAACACCCTCTAAATCAGAACGATTCATTTGAACCAGATGACGCGATACAGCATCGCGAATGGAAGCGACACTGACATCGTCAACCTCGATCGTAAACCGATCACCAAGATCCCTAAAGGCTCCCAGACAATGCACCGTTATTGCAGTCACAGCCGACCTTTACGCCCTTGCTTTTCGATCATCACGATGGCTTTTGGCAGCCCCTCAATGAAAATTCCGAAACATTCCTTCACCGCTTGCAAGCTGCCAGGCAAAGTAATCACAAGTGCTCGCCCAATCAGACCACCACCCATTCTCGATAACCACGCAGTCTTGGTGTAGACCGAGCTTTCAGAGCGAAGCCATTCACCAAGACCCGGTAATTCGGGATTCAAGTGATCGGCCAACGCAAGTGGCGTGACGTCACGCGGACCAGGTCCTGTACCACCTGTGCACAAAATAACGTGAGGATCATGTTTCTCTGAAATCTCTGAAATTGTCTTTTGAATCAGATCGTATTCATCAGGAATCACCTGATACTCACACACTTCAGCACCCTGCTCCGTGAGTGAATCAACCAAATATCGGCCGGACTCGTCGTCATAAGTGCCTTCAGATGCCCGATCACTCATCACAACAACAGCAATTTTTCGCTCAGAAAGTGGCGTCGTTGTCGGCAAGCGCTCATGAACCCAGTCAGGAATACTCGCCTCAGGATTGATCCAAACACCTGACTTTCCGCCAGTCTTGGTTAGTAGTTCGAGATCACTAATTCGAAGAACAGGATCAGTTCCTTTACAGAGGTCCCAAATACATAAGAGAGCAGCATTCGCACCGGCAAGCGCCTCCATCTCAACCCCAGTCTTCGCGTGCGCCGCAGCCTCACAGAATACGCGAACTGCTTGCGCCTCATGGTCAAGTTCAAACGATACGAGCACTTGATCTAGGGGTAACGGATGGCACATCGGCAGGAGATTGGCGCATTGCTTTGCTCCACTCACGCCCGCAATCTCCGCCATCGGAAAACAATCCCCTTTTGGCAGTGTTTTATCGCGCACTTTAACAAATGCATTGGGGCCTAGGTGTATGGTGCCGGCTGCAACTGCACGACGTGTCGTGTGGCGCTTGCCACCAACATCAATCATCGAAAAATTCGAAATGAGCTCACGCGCAGCCAAATTAACCCCCTATGGATGCAAAGTGCGGTGTCGCACCAGTGTTATGTTCGTGTAATCCATGGCCAGCAACTTTCAAATCGAGCAACTCACAGATCGTTTCTTTCAGCGCCTCTTTGTCAGAGTCTTTCTGCAATAGTGGCCTCAAATCATGACCACCATCACCAAACAAGCACAGATGTAATCCGCCCTTCGCTGATACACGCAGTCGATTACATGTTGTACAAAAATCTTTTGAATATGGCGCAATCAAGCCAACACTACCGATATGATTTGGATGCTTCCATACTCGAGCAGGCCCGCCTAATGCATCGCGCGGCGCTTCAACCCACCCAGTCGCTTGGAGTTTTTTCACCAACACGTCACCGGAGAGATGATGCTTTTCGAAATAGGCACCGTTTTCACCGGTTTCCATGAGCTCGATGAAACGAAGATTAACGCCTTCAGCAGCCCACTGGATAAACGCATCAAGCTCTGAATGATTCAAATCCTTTAGCAGAACAGCATTCACTTTGACCGGCGAAAATCCGATTTCCTGGCAGAGCTTTAAGCCATCCATCACTTCTTCGAATCGATTTTTTCCGGTAATCAATTCAAACCGCTCAGGCGTTAAGCCATCAATCGATACATTGATCGCATTCACACCAGCATCAAAAAAGCTCTGCGCACGCTCAGGTAGCTTGTACCCATTTGTGGTCATCGCTACGGTTTCGATACCGGGAGTTTGAGATACGACGCGAGCAATATCCAGGAAGTCCTTTCTCAGCGTCGGCTCGCCGCCCGTCAGACGAACCTTGCGCGTCCCGAGCTCAGCGAATCCAGCGATTAGACGACGAATTTCGTCCACACCGAGAAAACCATCTGCTTCACCTTTATATCCATCCGGCAGGCAGTATGTGCATTTGAAGTTGCAAACATCCGTGATTGACAACCGAAGGTACGGAAAACTTCTCCCGAACCGATCTGTCAGAATTTTATCGACCATGATGCGCCTTGAATAACGTCAAATAATTATGCGGAAGAAGAATCGCATAAAGCGTTATATACGTCAAAATATATCGGGTAATCCGCGTGGATTGGATGGGTAGAAATTCACCATATCGCCGGCTTGCATTGATCCAACATGCTCACTCAATACAATCCAACCATTCATTTCGAGTAAAGGCATGGTCTGGAACGACTCCTGCCCTTCTAACGCCCGAACGATTGCGCCCCCCTTTCCACGGATACACTGCGCTTTTAAGAACACAGCCAATCCTTCAGGCTTCTCAACGTCATTTTCAAGACGTAGCTTCAATGGTGTTTCAAGCGGCTTTTGTTGCATTACTGATAAAGCGTAATGCACGTAAAAACGACAGTTCGCAACAGTAGACACAGGGTTTCCTGGGAGGCCAAAGTACAAGGTCCCATTCGGCAAGATCGCAAATAACAGCGGCTTACCTGGTTTTTGGGTCACCTTATGAAAGACGATCTCTGCGCCGACCGCCTCAAGTGCGGGCTTGACGAAGTCGTAACTTCCCATCGATACAGCGCCCGAAGAAATAACGAGATCTAGAGAGGCTTCCATCACTCGATTCAAAAATTCGACCATCTCATCGAGTGTGTCACCAACATGCTCATTGACAACGACATCACACCCAAACGAACGCATCATCGCGGTCATGAAAGGACGATTTGAATCATAAATCTGACCAGAACCCGGAGGACCGGATTTCACATCAACTAGTTCTTCGCCAGTAGAGCACAGTCCGACTCGAGGCTTAGTGTGAACAACAAGCTCCACAACTCCGCTCGAAGCGAGTGCTTGAACGTGTTCAGGAATGATACGGCGCCCAGGTTTCAGTATGACTGAACCTTCCGCAATATCAGAGCCCTGCGGACGAATCCATGCGCCAGATTCCGGCACTTGTTTGACTAGAACCGTTCCATCATCGTTGAGATCCAAATTCTCTATCATGACGATCGCCTCGCCCCATGCCGGTACCGGTGCGCCGGTCATGATTCGTGCAGCATCGCCCTGAATCCCATTGGCAACTTCAACAGAGTCACCTGCTCGAAGCTCCCCAGCGACGGCTATTGGAGTACCGCTCCGAGCAGCACTAAGACCAGTAGTCGACAACACAACACCGTCACGTGCGGAGTTATTGAATGGAGGAATCGAAAGTTGAGCGACAGCAGGCTCGGCCAATATACGGCCAACGGCTTCTTCCAAGGGAACCTGAGCCGTCGAGATTAGGCGTTTTCCTGCGCGCTCTTCAATCTCACCAAAGGCCTCTTCCATTGAAATAAATTGCAGCATAATTCCTCGCTATGAATCGACATTAACCGGAGTCGGCTCAGTGAGCTCAAGCTCATACCCGGCTTCAACCCAGCCATCCGTTCCTCGCGGTGCCCAAAATACGTTTGTATAGCCTGCGCGAGCCAGATGTTGAACAGCATTCCAGCCCATCCAACAATCACTCACGCAGTAAATCAGGATCGGATACCCTTTATCGCCATCAGTCGCTTCGTTCACGGTATCCAGAAAGTATGTCAGCATGTCAGACGATGGTTTCCCATACCCAACGTTCGGAAGCCAAATACTCCCGGGAATATTATAACGAGGCTCGTAATCTGACCAAGTGCCGTCCAGTTCGTCATATCGCACCCCTGAAATAGACAGCACGTCAATCAAAACAACGCGACCTGCATCAATTAAACGTTTGACACCCGCAGTATCAACAACGGTTCCACCTGGCACTTCATCAGGAACGGGGTCTGTATAGTGATGTATTCGCAACCCAGTCTCTGGGTCAAAATCGGCCTCTTGAGACATCGCGACCGGAGCGGTCGCGATGAATGAGGCAATCAAGAGTGAGATTGCCTGAGAAATAATTCGCATTATTTCTGGCTTGCGTAGAACGCAGCGATATCAGCGATATCTTGGTCGGAGAGCGCTGCCGCCATGCCGTACATAATTGCCGCTTGATATCCCTTACGTTCTTGAGTTTTGTACGCTTTAAGAGCGCCTTCGAGATACGCCGCATTTTGACCAGCCAGGTTTGGGTAAGTCGGAACCATCGCCTTACCGTTCATGCCATGACAGCCTGCACACGCAGCAATTTTGTTTTTACCAGCTGCCGCATCACCTGCAGCCATAACGCCAGCACTCAGAGAAGCAGCCAAGGCTGCAACGATTAGCTTTTTCATAGTTAACACCTCTTTTGTTATCAATCTTACTGTTGTGAACCAACCACTGTAAGCCCGAGAGACGTCCATGCCTGCATGCCGCCTCTGTAATACTTCAATTTGTCAGTAGGATACCCCAGGTTCAGCAAAGAATACTTCGCCCGCATATACATCCCAGGAGTCTGACCGCACCAATAGCCGTTACAGTACCCTACTATTGTCTTTGCATTCGAAAAATCAAGCTTTCCGTTATCACGCTCAACAACGCCGAAGGTTTCAGTCAGCTGAAATAGTGCATCATCGTAATTGTCTGCAAAATCGGTGAATGGCACGTTCAGTGAACATGGAATGCGAAGATTGGCGTGCCAACCAGGGGTGCGTGTATCAACGATAAGAATCGACGAATCAGTCTCAGCCTGCTTCATGAAGTCAATCAGTTCAAGCTCACCAATTGTTTCAATTCCATGCCCGAGATCGATCGGCTGAATTTTTCCGCGATTTGTTGTGTTGTACATCCCATGGACTGGATTATTTTTTGATTGGTTACGCTCAATAACGCACTCCTCTCCGTAGAGGGAAACATTGACCGCCTGAGTTGAGCCCGTAATCATCACAGCACCACCACTGTGACTCTCAGCCAACACAGGGCTCGACAACATGCCCACAAGTAAAAATCCGCCAATCCATTGGTTTCGCATTTGAATATCCTCATATTTCGCGCTAGAACGACCGTATAAATGCTTGCAAGCAATTTGGCCGCAGTTCAAACTTTAAGCTATATCACACAAACTAAAGGGAATAACAATGCTCAGAACCCGTTTCAGTTTATTTGTCGGCGCCTTGTTGACTTCAATCAATGTATCAGCACAGACCCCCGTGTCACACCAAGGTCTTGATGCAGATTTCTACGAAGCGGATGGGAACACCGCAGTTCTTCTTCTTCATGGAACACTTGCACACAACCGCATGGAAATTATTTCAACCATCTCTAGCTTGGTTTCAGAAGATTATGGTTTACCCGTACTCGCACCCAACCTGTCCTATAACTTGCCAGGGCGAGAAGGCATGCTTGATTGTGGTATCACCCATACTCATAAGCATTTCGACGCTCTGAATGAAATCAGCACGTGGGTGTCTTATCTCGAAGAGCAGGGTTTCGAAAACATCATTGTCAGCGCTCACAGCCGGGGTGGCGGACAAATGTCAGCCTACCTTGCAGAAAATGCATCAGATAAAATTCGTGGAGCGGTTCTGATTGCTCCAGCAGTGTTCGATGCAGAATACGCAGAAAAAGGATACCAAGAACGCTATGGCGTACCGCTTGCTGGCTTGATGGAACAGGCCAAACAACTTGATAGTGATTCCATTATGGAAGTTCCTGGGTTTGTGTATTGCCAACAAGCCAAGGTCAGCGCTGCGAGTTTCATCGATTACTACACCCCAGACACACGTCGCGACACTCCAACCAACCTCACGCGAGTGAGCGATATACCTGTCGTGGTGGTTGCAGGATCCGAAGATGATGTCGTTGAACGCCTACCTGAAAAGCTCGAGGCAACAGCTGGAATCGGTGATAACGTGAGCCTCGAGATGATTGATGGCGCCGATCACTTCTTCCGTGATTTGTACGCCGACGATGTTGCTATCATCATTGCTGACATGGCGGAAAGCCTCTAATGCAACAATTGCTGGGTTTATTTTTAGCCGCGGTTCTCTCGGGAACCGTTGTGGCTTCGGATTTAGAAGACCCAAAATTCGATCAACGTGATCCACGTCATTGGGTGGTGATGGTCACCCAACCAGGATGTTCTTTTTGCGTGCGCTTGGAAAAGGAAATTTTGCAGCCTCTGAGAGCATCAGATTTATTTTCCAGCAAAGTTCGCTTTACTGCAGTCGATATTGGGGCCGCCATTCCTATGACAGATTTTGATGGCTCACGCACAACAACGGTCAAATTCGCAAGTCGTTACCAAGGGTTCGGCACGCCAACATTGTTATTTTTGAGCTCGAATGGCGAGGTGCTCGCGCCACCAAAATTTGGCGTACCAGATATCATTGACTTCTATGCCTACGAAATCGAAGAGACCATTCGAGAGCTGCCGGCAATTAACTGATATAGAAGTAGATTACGCGCTCGATCATCCAGTAGCCCCCTAGCCCTCCAATAGCGAGTGATCCAGGTAACACCACAAACGTTCGGTAAACACTAGGATTTCTAAACCAAATTGTGATGGCTAAATATGCGAAAACTAATAGCGCGATCTGACCGAACTCAACACCAACGTTAAACCAAAGAAGTGCTGCCACGTACAAATCTTCGGGCAACCCAAATTCAGTCAATATTGAAGCGAAACCCAGTCCGTGCAGAAGACCAAATGCAAAGACCACAGGCAACCGAAAGCGACTGAGCCGCTCACTCGCTAAATTCTCAAACGCGACATAGGCAATCGATAGAGCGATCAGAGGCTCAACCACCTGCGGCGGAAGATTCACCAAGCCAAATACGCCCAAAGACAGCGTCAAAGAATGCGCAATTGTGAACATGGTGGCCTGGAGTAAAAGTGGCTTGAGTCGCATTGAGATCAGAAAGATCCCTAAGATGAAAAGAATATGATCCAATCCTTTGGGAACGATGTGCAGAAATCCTGCCTCGATATACATCTCGGCAACCGACCAAAATGTCGGCTTAGTGAACACTTCGGTCAGTGAAAATGGCTCAGACGGCACGTCCTCTTTCACCCATTGATGACCAGACCAGTGATATTCGCCTGCCTCCTCATTGACTTGCCGAACCCTAACGGCTTGATCGCCGAATTTCGCTGGGTAATACCATTGAAGCGACTTGGATCCCTCGGGAATCGTACCAACCAATCGGATCACGCTGGCCCTTGGCACTTTGGTGTACCCGGGAGGAGCAATATCAATCACACCCATCTCCAGAGGAACTACCACCCCATCCACACGTAATTCCACTCCCTGCAGTAAAACTGGATGGAATGCGACGAATTGCTTTCGAAGATCTTCGGCTTCAAGTTCCCTCAACGCATCATATTCATCAGCATTGGGGGCATCTTGGGTGTTGCGATATCGACCATTAATCCCAGTCAATAGGGCCTCAATGCTCGTGCGTATTTCGACACTGACTTGAGCATCAGAAAACACACTGATTTCAACCAATGCAGGCTTCACAACATCCGCATAAACTGGTACATATAAGCTTATAACCGTTAAGAATAACGAAAGTTTTTGAAGGATCTTTTGCAAACGAATTACACTCGGGTGTGGAAGTCAGTGAAAAACGGATGCTAGCACAGCATATTCACCCTTCAAGGAATTCATTCAAACGACCGCAAGGACAAGCATGAATACATTGAATCGTCGTCAATTTATGAAGCTGATGGCAGCAGCGGCTGCAGCAGGGTCTATCCCAGCAATCTACAGCTCACGCGCGCTCGCAAGCAAGTCAGCTCCAGCAGGATTTTATGACAAGCCAATGGAAGGTGATGCGCGAATTCTGCACGTCACTGATGTACACGGCCAGTTACTCCCCGTGTATTTCCGTGAACCAAACGTCAACCTGGGTGTCGGCGATGCTTATGGCCGCTTCCCGCATATTGTTGGAAAACAATTCCTCGAAGCGAATGGCTTTGAGCCAGGCTCCCCTGAAGAATATGCGTTCACTTACCTGAACTTTGCAAAGCACGCTGAACAACTCGGCCGCACCGGCGGGTTTGCGCACGTCAAAACGCTTCTTGATCGTTTGCGTGACCAGGCCGGCGGACAATCAAATACACTGACCGTCGACGGTGGTGATTTGTGGCAGGGTTCAGCCACATCGCTGTGGACGCGTGGTGTGGACATGGTTGAAGCATCGAACATTCTCGGTATCGATGTGATGGTCGGCCACTGGGAATTCACTTACCGCGAAGACGAAGTGCTCTCTAACGTTGCACTGTTTAAAGGTGACTTCATCGGACAAAACGTTCGTGTACTCGAAGATTCTCTGTTTGGCGATGAATACCCAGCTCTCGTTGAACGCTTTGATGGTCGCGGGCTCTACGATGAAGATACAGGGCATGCGTTCCAGCCGTATGTGATTAAAGAAATCAACGGCGCTCGTATCGCGGTCGTTGGTCAGGCATTCCCACGAACTGCCAATGCTAACCCGAAAGAGTTCTTCCCAGATTGGTCATTCGGCCTTCGCGAAGATGACATGGCTGAGCTTGTCGAGCAGATTCGTGGTGACGAGTCTCCAGATGCTGTTGTTTTGGTGTCGCATAACGGGATGGACGTAGATATCAAGATGGCTGAACGCGTCCCAGGCTTGAACGCCGTATTTGGCGGTCACACGCACGACGGCTGCCCTCTTCCAGTAAAAGTGAAGAATCCAGCGGGACACGATTGCTGGGTAACGAATGCGGGCTCCAACGGCAAGTTCGTCGGATGCATGGACTTTAAGTTTGGTGATGGAAAACTCGACGATCTCTCGTATCAGATGTTCCCAGTCATTACTGACTGGCTTGAAGCAGATAAAGAAATGGAATCATTCATTTCTCAGATGCGACAAACAAAGTACACAGACAAAATCATCCAGAGTCGCCGTAAAGACGCGTTCTACACCCCTGCATGGGTAGGCAAAACCTATGACGAGATCTTGACTGAAAAGCTCGCTAAAGCGGATCGTCTTCTCTATCGTCGCGGCAACTTCATGGGCACATGGGATCAGGTGATCTGTAACGCTCTTCGCTGGGAATATGATGCAGATGTTGCCATGTCAGCTGGTGTTCGCTGGGGCACAACAACGCTCGAGGGAGACTGGATCACGATGGATGATGTCATGAGTCAAGTAGCCACAACCTACTCAGAAACATATGTTTCTGAAATGACAGGTGAACAGCTTATGTCTACACTCGAGGCGGTTGCAGACAACCTGTTTGACCCAGATCCGTATCTCCAATCAGGCGGTGATATGGTTCGCGTTGGCGGCATGGATTACACCATCGCTCCGAAGAAGGGTCTCGGTGAGCGGATTACTGATGCTCGATTGGATAACGGTGAAGCGATCGATCCGAAGAAGACTTATAAAGTCACGGGTTGGGCAACTGTGAACAACACACCGGATGGTCGACTGATCTGGGATATCATCCGCGACTACATCGTAGCGAACAAAGACTCTGATGACGTTCTACGTTTGAAGAAGATCAATCACCCGAAAGTTGTTGGCATGAACGACAACCCAGGGATCGCTGACTATCCAGGAGAAACTGCGTAACAGTTTCTCTAACGAGAATAGCCGCACGAGCATGGCGCTCCTGCGGCTATTTTTTTGCCTTGAGTTTCTCGATCGATAGACCCAAGGACGCAGGTCTTTTATATCAATGCTCGAGTTGATCATCCAAAATACGACTAAGCTCTCACCTAAACACATTTAGTCAAAATAAAGTGCAAAAAAAACGCGACCCAAAGGTCGCGTCTTTCGGATGAATACGTATTCCTCTTACTTCGGAACGCGCATCTTCCAATTCTGAGACTCAACTTGAGCCTGCTTACGGGTCGCTTCAACCAAGTCTAAGGCTTGCTGTGCAAGCTTCTTTGCCTCAGCTTCATTACCACCATCGAGTGCCTTTTGAGCTTCCTTGATAACCTTAACCGTCGTAGTCCACTGGTACGTGGTTTCTTTCGAAACCTGCTTATAACCAGCAGTTGCTTCTTCGATTAACGCCGCGGCCGACTTACCATGACCACCAGCGAATGCAGCAGATGATCCGAGAAGCGCAACCAATGCAAGGCTTTTCAATCCATGTTTCATAACAAATCCTTACTTACGTGCCGCTGGGCCGTTGAATTCCAAACCATTCGACATGTAGCTAATGAAGTACTCGAGGTTACGGTACTCTTCGCCCTGTGCCTTGAAAGGATTCGCACGGATATTGTTATGACAGCCAGCGAAACGGCGATGCAATGTACCCATGGCCTGCCATTTTGCTCGGTACACTGGCCAATTGGTGGCGTGACCAAATGCTGGTGAAACAGTTTCTGACCGATAGTTCATGCCGGATGTATGCATGTGGCAATCAGCACACGCAAAGTTCAACTGACCACGTTTTGTGTAGAAATGTTCTTTGCCATCTTCGTAGGCAGCAAGTGCCCGAGGATCGTCAGATGGAATTTCCACATTAATTACCTGGCCGCGCGAGTTGTAAGCCATGTATGCACTAACAGCCGCCATCGCACCTTTTTTGTACTTCAATGGCTTTTCACCATTCGCTTCCAGGCATTCGTTGATTGCGAGCTCCATGGTCATGACCATGCCACGCTCTTTATTCCAGTGAGGATACTGCTCGCGAACAGCACCATCTTCACCAAAACAATCCTTTAACGATTTGCCGTTGGCGAAAGTCTTGTTATAGATCTTCTCGCCTTCTTCAATCGCTAGCTCATAAGGAGGAAACTCTTCAATGGCTTCCCACTGTTCACGCGCTTGTGGAAGAATTGAATACACACCGTTTTGGAAGTCGCCAACGGGCTGAACTTGTGGAAAACGGTTCTCATAGAACTTTCGGAAAGCCAGACGGTCTTCTTCAGGACCAGCGACCGAAGCCGCTGATACTGAAAGACCGACCAAACCGAAAGCAACGTTACGAATTATTTTTTTCATTGCCCTGTCTCCAATAACAGTTATCTGATTTTGGTTTCAGCAGAATCCGTTGCACCAGTATTGTCTTTCCATGAAATTGTTAGGCTGTCGCCCTTCTTTCCTGAGAAAGCAAACGCCAAGTATGGATCCTTCGAGATTGAAGTGTTAAACGCACAAGAGAACACAACTTTTCCGTTTGACTCTGCGGTTACATCCTGAATCCAATGCTCAGGGATCTTCTTACCGCTTTTATCTTTACGAAGACCAGTTTCCATGTCGTGCTTCATCAAGCACTTCACATCCACTTCACCTTTACGTTCTTTAGCTTTGATACGAATTGATGACATTTTGATCTCCTATTAACCGCCGCAGCCGCCGATTGTTACTTTGACTTCTTTCGATGCTGTGTAGAGCTTACCGCCTGACTTCACAACAGCTGTTACGTTTGTTGTTTTACCCATACGGCAACGTGTCTTCACAAGACCTTTAGTGCCCGCTGGGATATCGGCAGTCAATGCCAATGGTGATGGGTTACCGTCGATCAAAATCGCGATTGACTCTGCGTCCATATCTGTCGCAACTTCGACTGGTACAACAGCACCATTCTCAGCAATATCTGGAGCCTTTAATTTCACCTGATCACTCGGTGTCGTGGCGTTTGCGCCATACGCATTTTGAAGTGCGTCTGCACCACCTTTTGCTTTAAATGCTTTTTCTGTATAAGCAGCCATTGCCAAACGTGGCATTGCCACTAAAGCTGTTGCAGCAGCTGAAACAACACCTGCAACTTTAAGTACGCTACGACGATCCATCGCAACTCTCCTTACGTGTTAATTAAAGTGAATGAACGTATTCAACAACAAGGTCAAGCTCTTCCTCAGAAAGAATATGGTTCTTTCCGAATGGAGGCATACTTGTCATTGGATTCCGAGCGGTCGGATCCCAGATCTGTGCACGAAGGTCCGCTTTATTAGGATAGCGAGCTTTCATTGCAACCAATGGTGGTCCAACATTACCCGGCATCTCAGCACCCTCAACCATATGGCAAGTTAGGCAGTTGCCTTTCTGACGGTGCCAAGCAATTTCTTTTCCTTTTGCAATTGCATCTGCATCAGCAGCGCTTGCGAGTGGCGCAACTAAGGCTGAAGCCAAAATTGCTGTTAGGAGTTGCCCTTTCATTATAGTTTCCTCTCCTGATGAATTTTGAACCGAGCCTTATTGACTCGATTCAACCAT
>CAJXTO010000029.1 GCA_913061245.1 uncultured Oceanospirillales bacterium | reverse complement strand
CTCGCGCTTCATGAACACGCGCTCGGATCTTGATGCTTATTTGGACGCGCTCTATTTAGAGCGCGGCCTGTCTGAAACGACTTTGCGGGCTTATCGAGTTGATCTTGAGGGCGTCAGTACCTACGCAAGATCACTTAATAAAACAATTGAAATCCTCTCTGATGCTGACATCAATGGGTTCATTGGATCTCTCTTTTCTGAGGGTCTAAAAATTACATCAATTCAGCGAAAGTTGTCGGCGCTCCACGGATTTTATAAATACCAAATCCGCCACGGACGTCGTGATGATGATCCGATGGCTCGGATCCAACGTCCGTCAAAGGGACGGCCTCTACCAAAAACGCTTTCTGAAAGTGACGTCTCGCGGCTTCTCGATGCTCCAGATACAGACACATTGATTGGATTAAGAGATCGCACGATGTTGGAAGTTTTGTATGCCTCCGGTCTTCGAGTGAGCGAACTCTGTGGTCTGGAACGCTCAAACATTAGCCTTGAGCAAGGTGTGGTGCGAGTGATGGGTAAAGGAAGCAAAGAGCGCTTGGTTCCACTCGGGGATGCTGCGCGGGATTGGCTTCAGCGTTATTTCCTAGAAGCGCGCCCTGAATTTCCAGATCCAAGAGGGCCAGCTGTTTTCCCAGGTCGTTCTGGTTCACCGATGACGCGACAAACGTTTTGGCATCGATTGAGACATATTGCTCAGGTGGCGGGTATTACAGCGGAGCTGAGTCCACATACATTGCGCCATGCATTTGCGACTCACTTGGTCAATCACGGGGCAGATCTGCGCGTGGTTCAACTGCTTTTAGGGCATGAAGACCTTTCAACAACGCAAATCTATACCCATGTAGCACGAGAGCGCTTGAAGCAATTGCATACCGCACATCATCCACGCGCTTGAGTTACACTTTCCGAACCATTAAAGCGAGGACGAATTATGCGTTGGCTGGTCTCACTATTAGCCGTTTTTTCTGTGGCTGCGATTGCAGATCAAGAGCAGATCAAGAAAGCGATCACAGGCATTAACCCAATGATTCAAATTGAATCGGTTAAGCCGATCGATGATTCGCCATTTTTTGAGGTGACATTGAAGACGGGTGAGCGGATTTACACGAACGCAACCGGTTCCCATTTTGTGGCGGGCGATTTGTATCAGGTTGGTACTGGTGGTGTGAAAAATCTGACCGATGTTGGTCGTCGCGCTGATCGCCAAGAGTTACTGGGTCAGTTGGATGAGTCATCGTTAATCGTATTTTCTCCAAAAGGAGAGGTGAAGCATCGTCTTTTGGTCTTCACTGATATCGATTGCGGGTACTGCCGACGCCTTCACAATGAAATTGAACAACTTCAAGAGAATGGTGTCGAAGTCAGTTATGCGGCGTTTCCGCGTGCGGGCGTTGGCTCTGAGTCGTACAACAAATACGTCTCGGTATACTGTGCAAAAGATCAAAATACGATGATGACGCTAGCCAAACAAGGTGAAACGCCAGAAGTTGCAACCTGTGATAACCCTGTCGCTGACCAGTATCAGTTGGGTCAGAAGCTTGGAATTACAGGAACTCCGACCTTGATTTTCGAAGATGGTGAAATGCAGCCAGGTTATGCGCCATGGAAGGAGCTTCTAAAGCGTATGAATCAGCAGGGTTCTTAAGCTACAATCGGCGGTTTCAACTGAACTGAGTATTGATAAGTGGATACACGATTCCCGCGCATTGAGCGTCTGCCTCCGTATGTTTTCAACGTCATTGGTGAAATGCGTCAGAAAGCGCGAGCGGCGGGCGAAGATGTCATTGATTTTTCGATGGGAAATCCGGATCAGCCAACGCCGGATCATATTGTTAAAAAACTAGTCGAAACGGCAAACCGTGAAGATACGCATCGGTATTCTCAGTCCAAAGGAATCCCGCGCCTTCGTCGGGCGATGGCTAACTGGTACAAGACGCGCTACGACGTTGACTTGGATGCAGAGACGGAAGTCATCACAACGATTGGATCGAAAGAGGGGCTCGCTCACCTTGCGATGGCCACACTGGGTCCAGGAGATGCTGTACTTGTTCCTAACCCAGCCTATCCGATCCATCCGTATGGATTTGTGATTGCAGGTGCTGATATTCGTCACGTGCCCTTACTTCCGGGTCAGGACTTTTTTGGCGAGCTCGTGAAAACGATCGAGACATCTTGGCCTCGTCCCAAGATGCTAGTACTCAATTTCCCAGCGAATCCGACTGCGATGTGCGTAGAGCTCGATTTCTTCGAGAAAGTTGTTGAAATCGCTCGTGAACATAACATTTGGGTCGTTCAGGATTTGGCATACGCTGATATTGTGTTTGATGGCTATGTTGCTCCATCGATATTGCAGGTCGAGGGCGCTAAAGACATCGCGGTTGAATTTTTCTCGCTATCAAAAAGCTACAACATGCCAGGGTGGCGAGTTGGATTTGCAGCCGGTAACAAAGAGTTGATCGGTGCGCTTGCTCGCATTAAGTCATACCTCGATTACGGAACATTTACGCCGATTCAAGTGGCTGCAATCGCAGCTCTAGAAGGTGATCAAACCTGTGTCCATGACATTCGTGATATGTATCAATCGCGTCGCGACGTTTTATGTGAAGGGTTGAATGCACTTGGCTGGCCAGTCGAAAAGCCAAAAGCGACAATGTTCGTGTGGGCTAAAATTCCCGAGCAATATCGGGAGATGGGATCGTTAGAGTTTGCTAAGAAACTCATTCGTGATGCCAATGTTGCTGTGAGCCCTGGTATAGGCTTTGGTCAGTATGGTGACGATCATGTGCGGTTTGCACTGATCGAGAACGAGCATCGCACCCGTCAGGCGCTACGCAATATCAAACGCCTATTCCGCGTTGAATCCACAATGACACAAACTTTCTAAGGACAGATTTTTGAAACCTATTTCTGTTGGCCTAGTGGGCCTCGGTACTGTCGCACAGGGCACTCTGAATGTGCTTGCGAATAATCGTGAAGAATTAGCTCGTCGAATTGGCCGTGAAATTCAGATTACGCACGTCGGTGCGCGGAGAGATCGAGACGGTGTGGATTTATCGGGAATCAAAGTGTCTCGAGATCTAATGGATGTTGCTCGCGACCCTGATGTCGAAGTGTTTGTCGAATTGATTGGTGGATGTGATTACGCTCGGGAATTGATTGAAGCAGCGATCGAGTCAGGCAAGCATGTCGTGACAGCGAACAAAGCATTGATTGCCGAGCATGGAAACGCACTTTTTGAGAAAGCGCAGGCGAAGGGTGTGACGATCGCATTTGAGGCCTCTGTCGCGGGCGGTATCCCAGTGATTAAAGCATTGCGCGAAGGACTAGCCGCCAACCAAATTCGCTGGCTTGCCGGGATTATTAACGGCACCGGTAACTTTATTCTGACCGAGATGCGCGACAAGGGTCGCGACTTTTCGGATGTTTTAGCAGAGGCGCAGGCACTTGGTTATGCTGAAGCCGATCCGACATTTGACGTCGAAGGGATCGATGCTGCGCATAAGCTTTGTATCCTCGCCTCAATCGCCTTTGGTATCCCACTCAACTTCGATGCTGTGTACACCCAAGGTATCTCGACAATTGATTTGATGGATCTTGATTACGCTGAAGAGCTTGGTTATCGCATCAAGCACCTGGGTATCGCACGTCGCACTGACCAGGGCGTTGAGATGCGTGTTCACCCAACATTGATACCGGAGTCGCAATTACTAGCAAACGTCAATGGCGTGATGAATGCAGTACAGATTCATGGTGATGCTGTGGGTTCAACATTGCATTATGGACCGGGTGCAGGATCGTTGCCGACTGCAAGCGCTGTGGTTGCCGATTTGGTCGATGTCGCCCGTGTTTTGACAGCAGATCCGACCAATCGCGTCCCGCATCTCGCATTCCAACCGACCCATCTTGATGATTTGCCAATTCTTCCAATTGAAGAGACGGTGTGCCCATTCTATGTTCGACTCTCGGTTCGTGATGAGGTCGGAGTTCTTGCTCACATCACCCGAACGCTTGCTGATCACAATGTATCGCTTGAAAGCGTGATTCAGAAAGATGGTGTTGAAGGTGAGCCTGTTGCTTTGATCCTTTTAACTCACTCTGTACGTGAAAAAGATGTTTTGGCTGCATTGGGCCAGATAGAGCAACAATCCTTCGTCGATGGTAGCCCAGTTGTTCTGCGCTGCGAGACTCTTGGAGGTGTGGCGTGAAATTTGTTTCCACACGCGGGCAAGCTCCAGTCTTAGGGTTTGATGATGTCGTACTGACAGGCCTTGCTTCAGATGGTGGACTTTACGTACCAGAATCACTGCCAACAATCTCTGAAGCAACGTTCAGGCAATGGCAGTCGCTTCCATATGATGAGCTCGCAATCGAAGTGATGTGGCCATTTGTTGAAGGGTCAATGCCGCGCGAAAGGTTTGAGTCGATGGTAAGGGACGCGTATGGCTCATTCCGTCACTCAGCTATTGCACCAACGAAACAGCTCAGTCATGACACCTGGCTTCTTGAGTTGTTCCATGGACCAACGCTCGCCTTTAAAGATTTTGCGTTGCAGTTACTCGGTCGATTGCTTGATTACTTCTTGGCAGAACGCGGTGAACGCGGTGTTGTGATGGGTGCGACATCAGGTGACACCGGATCTGCTGCAATTGAAGGGGCTCGTCATTCGGAGCACCTTGATGTGGTTATCTTGCACCCATATCAGCGCGTGAGTGAAGTACAACGCCGTCAGATGACGACGGTCTTGTCTGACAACGTACATAACGTTGCTTTGAAAGGAAATTTCGATGATTGCCAGGCAATCGTCAAAGCGTCGTTTATGGATCAGGCGTTTGTTAGCCCGAATCGTCTGCTGGCCGTGAACTCGATTAACCTCGCTCGCATCATGGCGCAAACGGTGTACTACATATATTCAGGACTTCGATTGGGTGCGCTTGATCGAGAGATTGCTTATAGCGTTCCATCGGCGAACTTCGGTGACGTCTTTGGTGGTTATCTCGCGAAACAAATGGGATTTCCGATTGCGCACTTTACGGTTGCGACAAATGCAAATGACGCACTCGTTCGTGGATTGCGCGGTGATTTATCGAGAAAGCCTCTTGAGAAGACGTTGTCTCCTTCGATGGACATCGTTGTGAGTTCAAACTTCGAGCGCTTGTTGTTCGATCTCCATGGGCGCGATGGCTTGAAAATGGCGCAGGTGATGGATTCATTCCAAACAGGGGCTGTGCAGTTGGATGACTCAGTTGTCAATCAAGCCAAAGCGCTTTTCTCGGCACACGCCGTTGATGATGACCAAACGTGTGCGACGATCTCTCGGATATTCGAAGAGACCGGTGAGCTGATCGATCCACATACAGCAACAGGTGTTGATGCCTTGCAAGTGACACCGGACGGAATGACCAAGGTCGTGTTGGCGACAGCGCATCCAGCAAAATTCGCTGAAGCTGTGGAAAAAGCGGGCTTTGATGAGGTGCCACTGCCTTCGGATATGACCGATCTACTTGAGCGTGAAGAGCGCTACACCGTTCTCGAAAACGATCTGGATGATGTTCAATCATTCGTTCGTTCTGTGATGGGGTAGTGCGCGAGTCGCGGTCAATCGATGCCTCGGTGTTTGCTGAGGCGCGATCTCGTGGTCTTGATCCTGTCATTGCCCGCATCGTTGCTGGTCGGATAACCAGTGACACTCCTCTCGATGCTGTTCTCGAACCCCAACTGCAGCACATCGCTCCGCCATCGCTACTGACTGACATTGATCGTGCGTCAGAGCGGTTGCAACAGGCCGTCGTTCAGAATGAACGAATCGGTGTGTTAACTGATTACGACGCGGATGGTTTGACGAGTCATGCAGTAATCACTGAATCACTGCTCCGTTTTGGGGTGTCAATCGAGCAAATCACACATTGGATTGGTCATCGGCTTGAAGATGGCTATGGCATATCAGAAAGCTTAGTTGATCGATTATTGGAAAGTACACCATTACCCCAGCTCGTGATTTCAGCGGATTGTGGGTCTTCTGATGAGGTACAGATCGCGAGACTCAAAACGGCAGGGATCGATGTGATTGTGACGGATCATCACCGTGTCTCAGATCAGGGGCCACCTATGAGTGCCTATGCGGTTGTGAATCCAAATCGGGCTGACTGTCATTATCCTGATAAAGCGATTGCTGGATGCATGGTGTCATGGCTTGTGATGAGTCATGTGCGTCAAGGTCTGATTGATCAACAGGTGATTGATATCGAGACGCCAAAGCTTGGAGATCTTTTAGATTATGTCGCCCTCGGTACCGTAGCTGACTGCGTGTCACTCGGCTCAAGTGAGACCAATCGAGCGATTGTGACAGCAGGCTTATCGTTGATTCGAAGGCAGAAACGTCCATGTTGGCAAGTTGCAGCGTCACAGCTGACCAAGTCATCACAAGATATCAACGCAGAACTCTTGGCATTTCAGTTGGCTCCACGCTTGAATGCCCGCGGTCGGATTGGCCATTCACTTCGAGGATATGAGTATCTAGTCGCAGAATCAGTCGCTGCGGCGACTGATGCGTTTCTTGATTTGGATGCAGATAACAAAACGCGTCGCGCAATCGAAAAAGAGATGGTTGAGCAAGCGAAACCACTCGCGCGTCGTCAACACTTACATGGTGGTCTTGTGCTTTGTGTTGTCCTTGAAAATGGACATCCTGGTGTTCAAGGAATCGTTGCGAGTCGTTTGGTTGAAGCGGAAGGTCGACCAGCAATTGTACTGACGCCGGGTAACGAAGCGGAAACGTTAACAGGCTCTATGCGCTCGATACCTGGTGTTGATGCCAAGGAATTGCTTGATATCGTTAACACGAAACTGCCAGGTGTATTACTGCGATACGGTGGTCATACGGGCGCTTGCGGGATGACAGTGCGTAAAGGTGCGCTTGCTGAATTGAGTCGAGAGCTACAGGAAACATATCGAACACGTTGTTCCGATATCGGTCCTAAGCCACAGTTTTTGGTTGATGGTGAATTACTCCCCGAGCAACTCAGCATCGCTTGGATTGAAAAAATGGAAGCGCTCGGTCCTTTTGGTCGAGGTTTTGATCAACCCCTGTTTGTTGGCGTATTTCAGGTGGTATCGATTCGTCCTGTTGGACACGATAAAACCCACTTGAGTCTGTCGTTAGTTGTTGAAGGTCGGCAAGTTCAAGCGATTTGGTTTTCCGCACTCGAACCTCACCAGCCCCCTCCTGTACAATCCGGGGACTGGATTGAATGCGTTTACAGTCTTTCAATCAACACATTTCGTGGCCAGGAAGTGTCACTGACGATCCGTCATGGAGAATTAAAACAAGAAGGAAACATGCATGTCTGAAGAGACAGGTGGGCAGTCAAAAACACTGGTCCGTGGTTTATCGATTTTGAATGCTTGCTCAGGATCTCGTTCGGGACTCACTCTGGTCGAGATTGCTGATGCGACCGAGCTTGCACCTTCAACAGTGCATCGGCTGCTGGCGACCCTGGAAGCTCAATCATTTTTGTCAGTGGATAATGAAACAGGCCGTTGGAGAATTGGTGTCTCCGGATTCCGTATGGGGAATGCTTTCGTACGTTCGCGCGATTATGTTGCGCAGTTGCGACCACTGATGATTGAGCTGTCAGACCAAACCGGTGAGACGGTGAACCTCGCGATACTCTCAGGTAGCAAAGCGTTGTTTGTGTCGCAAATTGAAAGTGCCAATATGATGCGGATGGTCGCACCACTCGGAAGTTTGTCTCCACTGCATGCATCAGGTGCTGGTAAAGCATTGTTGGCGGCACTCGATCGAGACGAGCGCAATGAGCTCATGGAGCAGTTGAGCTTTGATGCAATGACAGATAAGACATTGTGTTCAAAAGCATCACTTACTGAGGAGATTGAGCGGATCATTGCTGAGGGTCGCTCATATGATCGTGAAGAACATGTTGAAGGGATGCAGTGCGTTGCAGCACCTGTCTTTAACGAACTTGGTTCTCCAATTTGTACGTTAAGTGTCAGTGGACCGAGCGTTCGTGTGACAGAAGAGGTCCTGGTCGGTCATGGTGATGCGGTTTCGAAGACGGCTCATCTGGCAACACAGTTGTTAGGCGGAATGCCCCCCAAGCATTGGGGCAGCGATGTCTGAAGTGATTCTGTCTGTCGCTGGTCTCGAGAAGTCCTATGATGATGTGACAGCAGTTGATGGTCTTGATTTTGAGATCGAAAAGGGCGAGTGCTTTGGTTTGCTTGGGCCTAATGGTGCGGGCAAAAGTACGACGCTCGCGATGCTTGAGGGAATGGAAGAGCCGACTGCTGGATCTGTTCGATATTACGGCGCGCCACTGCCTTCTGACTATCAAACTCGGGTTGGCATTCAGTTTCAGGCAACTGCGCTACAAGATTTTTTAACACCTTTTGACAACTTAAAGCTGTTCTCAAGTTTCTATGATGATCCGATTCCAATGGATCAGTTGATTGAGCAGTTCCGATTGAAAGATTTTCTGCATCGGGATTCCCGTCGACTGTCGGGCGGGCAAAGGCAACGTTTACTGCTTGCTTTAGCCCTCGTACACAATCCAGAAATCGTATTCCTTGATGAGCCAACAACTGGTCTTGATCCAAGATCGCGTCGAGATTTGTGGGATGTCGTATCTGATCTAAAAGCAGATGGTCGGACGCTAATTTTAACCACGCACTACATGGAAGAAGCTGAGGTTTTGTGCGATGAGCTCGTGATTTTGTCGCACGGTAAAACACTACTTCAAGGGACGCCCGAACAACTTATTACAGATGCTGGTGTTTCAGACTTGGATACGCTCTTTTTGTCGCTGACAGGCGAAACATTGGTTAAGACGCAAGAGGTCATTGAGTGAGTGCTGTTGGTCGATCATTAAGGCGCATGAAGGCAGTTTTTATTGCTCGAAACCTCGAATACCTGCGTGATCGAGCGAGCTTCGGTTGGAACTTAGTGTTCCCTGTACTGATCGTCTTTGCGCTCGCTGTCGTTTTTTCGGGGCCACCAAGAGCATTGTTTACGATCACGACTATTGCTTCAGACAATCTCCCCGAACTCGTTGAGTTTCCAGGTGTTGAGACCATAGAGACCGATCGATCAAAAGCTCTCGACCGACTCTCACGACAACAAACCGACTTGGTGATCGAAGCGGTCGATGGTTCTGTGAATTATTGGGTGAATGGAAATTCGGCGTCCGGTGCGATTTTGGAACTTCTCCTGACGTACACAGAAACGAGACCACTCAAGCGTGGCGAAACTGATGGTGATGCGATTCGCTACGTTGACTGGGTTGTACCAGGCATTCTCGGAATGAATATGATGTATAGCGCGCTGTGGGGTGTTGGGTATGTGGTCGTGCGCTATCGACAGTCAGGATATTTGAGGCGCTTAAAAGCAACGCCTCTGACGAAATTTGAATTTTTGTCAGCACAAGTGTTGTCGCGTCTATTAGTGACTTTGACTGCAAGTACGATTGTTTTTGTGGGAACCAATTTGATACTTGATTACAAAATGGTCGGCAGTATTTGGCTTCTGTTCTTGATTGCACTCATGGGCGGCTTGGCGATGATAACTTTAGGTCTTGCGATCGCTTGTCGTACCGAGAGTAAAGAGTTTGCTGATGGGTTATTGAATGCGGTCACGTTCCCCATGCTTTTGTTATCGGGCGTTTGGTTTTCTCTAGATGGCTCTCCCGAGTGGGTGCAGATGTTCGCCCAAGTGCTTCCATTGACCCACGTGTTGGAAGCGGCACGTGCTGTGATGTTAGATAACGCGGGCTTTACTGATATCGCAATCCATCTAACGGTACTCGTCGGCTTTTGTTTCGTGGGCATGGGGCTCAGCATAAAACTCTTTAAGTGGTAATGAGATGACACAGTCTGCACTGATACAAGGAGGTGCAGGTGGCCTAGGACGGGCCTTAGTAAATCGGATTCTTCAGTCCAATCAGTTTGATCATGTCTTCGTGACTGCGCGTGATATCCAAAAGATCGACTCGAACGATCCACGCGTCATTCCAATCGAATTGGATTTGCTGTCTGATCAATCAATCTCAGATGCAGCTGCGGTTATCGCCTCATATACCGATAAGCTACATCTTGTGGTGACCACAGCAGGGATTTTGCAGAATGAATCGCTTGGTCTGAAGCCTGAGAAAAAGCTTGCAGATCTTACTCGCTCGAATCTCGAGGCGGTGTTTTCAGTCAATTGCTTTGGGCCATTTCTCTGGTATGCGGCACTGGGTCGTCTGATTCGCCATCGTGATCCGATCACTGTTGCAACACTATCTGCTCGCGTCGCGTCGATTGGCGATAATCGGTTGGGCGGTTGGCATAGTTATCGTGCAAGTAAAACTGCACAAAATATGCTGACAAAGAATTTGAGTTTGGAATTATCAAGAACCAATCCGCATGCGATCGTTGTTGGCTTACATCCGGGGACAGTTGATACCGGTTTATCAAAACCATTTCAGTCAGGGGTTGATCCCAATAAATTGTTCACAGCGGAACAATCTGCTGGCTATCTTTGGGATGTGCTGAATGCGCTGTCGCCTGAGCGAACAGGTCAAGTGATCGCCTGGGATGGCCAGACGATCACACCTTAAGATTATGCAGCCGCTTGCTCTGCACTTGATTGGGTGAGGTTAAAGTTTTTCATCCAATCAAGATTGTCCATCGCATACTTACCGGCACCCCCGAAGCCAACGCTCACCGTGAGAGCGACGAGCAAGAGAGGGAATTCCCAGCCGCCACCTTCCGCTGAAAATACCCAACTGTTCCCGAGGTGCATCCAAGTCGCACCAATTAGAATGGGTAGTGAAAGCCAAGCAGCTAAGCGCGTGAAAGCTCCAAGGATAAGGGCGATGCCGCCGAAGATCTCACCTGCAATAACAAGGTAAGCAGCAATTGCTGGCAGTCCAATACTTTCAAAAAATCCAACGGTCCCTCCAATCGTGAATGTCTCGACTTTCAAAATGTAGCCGTGTGCAAACAAAATAATTCCGAGGGCAATGCGTGTAATCGTCATTCCAAATGCTTGATTGAACATGGTTGTCTCCTGTGTTTCATGTTGGGTCAATGATGACTACGAAACCGATGGAATTAAATTATGGATTAATGCACTTGTTTAATTCTATTTTGGAACTAATAAGTCGATATCATTTGTGTGTTTGGTGGAAAGGTTATGGATCGTCTATCGCGCGTACCAATTTTTGTCGCAGTCGCCCGTCATGGAAGCTTTGCGGAAGCAGCACGTCGACTTGGAATGACTGGCTCGGCAGTCAGTAAACAAGTTCAGCGCTTGGAAAATGATCTCGGTGTCCGACTATTCCACCGGACTACGCGTCAACTGAGTCTAACTGATGAAGGCTCATTCCTCTTTGAGCGCTCAGCACCTTTGGTGGAAGGCATCGAAGAAGTGGGTGAAATGCTCGCAGGTCGAAAAGCGAAGCCAGAGGGCTCGCTGCGTATTTCAGCGCCCGTCGCTCTCGCTCAGCGTGTACTCAAAGAACCGCTGACTTCATTTGTATCGCATCATCCAGGAATTAACTTGCATGTCGAGCTGTCAGATCGGTTCGTTGATCTGGTCGGTGAGGGGTTCGATTTGGCAATCAGGATTGGCCATTTAGAGGATTCGTCTCTAGTAGCGCGGCGGTTATCGGATGTTCCGATGGTTCTCGTTGGTGCGCCGATATTGCTCGCAGAATACGGAGATCCAAAGACGCCTGAAGACCTGGCTGACATTCCGTTTGTTCATTATGCATCGGAGCGCGTGATGCAACGCTTGAAGCTTCAGCGAGGGAATGAAGAGCCAGTGCAGGTTGTAACGCAAGCGAAGCTCTCTACAAACAACGATCAAATGATGGTGTCATTTGCGCGAGCGGGCCAAGGCCTTATTTTGCTCCCTCGGTTTATGGTTGAAACAGAAATCGATGATGGGCAGTTACGTGAAGTCCTTGCTGACTACCAAGTTTTTCCAGAGCGAAAACTTTATGCGGTATTTCCTCATGGTCGTCATTTGCCACTGAAGACACGCGCATTAATTGACTTTTTAGTCGACGAATTAGCATAAAAAAACCCGAGCGGGTCAGGCTCGGGTTTTTGGTTGCAAACTAGCGGCCGTTAATCGTCGTTGCGATTCACGTTAGCCAGCGCGACAGCGGCCATATTGAAAATTCCACGTGGTGAGTTTGATGCGGTTGCAACGTGTGCTTCTTTATCAAGGCCCAACAGTAATGGTCCAACGGTTACGCCGTTACCTAATACTTTCAGAAGATTTCTCGCGATGTTTGCTGAGTCGAGATTTGGGCAAATCAACAAGTTGGCTGTGCCAGTCAGCTTGCTATCTGGAAGGAGGTCAAGACGAACCTTCTCATCCAGAGCGGCATCTGCATGCATTTCACCATCGGCTTCGATATCTGGGTAACGCTCCATGAACATCGCAGTCGCTTCACGAACCTTTTTCGCAGTTGGCGTATTTGATGAACCAAAGTTTGAATGCGACAGGAACGCTGCCTTCGGTTGAATTCCAAACCGACGGATTTCGTCTGCTGCAAGCTTGCCGAGCTCACACAGTTGTTCCGCTGTTGGATCAAAATTTACATGCGTATCGGTTAGGAAGATTGTTCCCTGTGGCAAAATCAGCACCGTTAGGGCGCCAACAACAGGTGAACCGTTCTTCCGCCCAACAATCTCTTCAGCGAGTTGAAGGTGCTTGCCATAGGTTCCAAATGTTCCGCACAGCATTGCATCAGCATCGCCGCGACGAAGAAGCATTGAGGCAACCACTGTCGTGTTTGCGCGAACCCGTGTTTGTGCGGCCTTCGGCGTCATGCCTTGGCGAGCCATGAGTGCATGATATTCCTCGCCAATCGGGGTAATGGCGTCATCGTCGAGGTTGTCGACGATTAGGAAGTCTTTATCAGCCTCAATTGAGAGTCCCATTGACTTAATCTTGTCTTCGATGACATTGCGACGGCCAACCAGCGTTACATCAGCAAGATTTTCTGAAACGATCAGCTGACATGCCTGAAGCATTTTTCCGCCTTCGCCTTCTGCTAGCACCAGGCGACGCTTAGTTGCACGTGCAGCCTCAAACATGGGCTTCATCAGCATGCCTGAGCGGAATACGAATCGGCTTAAGTCATCACGGTAGGCTTCCAAATCATCGATTGGGCGCATCGCCACACCTGATTCATGGGCGGCTTTTGCGACTCCTGGTGGGATTTCCATAATCAAACGAGGGTCGAATGGCTTTGGAATTAAATATTCTGGGCCAAAAGTCAGTTGCTCGCCTTGGTATGTACTCAACACCTCATCAGATGGTGGGGTGTGAACCATGGCAGCGATTGCTTCTGCACAAGCTGCCTTCATTTCTTCGTTGATGACCGTTGCACCGCAATCCAATGCACCGCGGAACAAGAATGGGAAGCAGAGAACGTTATTCACCTGGTTCGGGTAATCCGATCGACCCGTTGCGATTAATGCATCGGGACGAACCTCTTTAACCAGTTCCGGCATGATTTCTGGTGTCGGATTGGCCAGCGCAAAAATCACTGGTCGGTCTGCCATCTTCTTGACGTCGTCTTGATCGATCACACCCGGAACCGACAGGCCAAGGAATGCATCTGCGCCAACCAGCGCTTCTTTCAGCGTTTTGAGGTTGGTTTCTTTCGCATATTGCGCCTTGTATTTATCCATCGGCTGTTCGCGGTCAGGACGGAGCACGCCGTGCTGATCGCAGACAGTGATGTTTTCTTGTTTCACACCGAGTGTCTTCAACATATTCAAGCATGCGAGAGCAGCAGCCCCTGCACCTGAACATACAAGCTTGATCTCGCCCATATCCTTGCCGAGATAACGCATCGCATTCAGCATACCCGCGCCGACCACGATCGCTGTTCCATGCTGATCATCATGGAATACAGGGATATTCATCTGTTCCCGAAGACGGGTTTCGATTTCAAAGCATTCTGGTGCCTTGATGTCTTCGAGATTGATACCGCCAAATGAAGGTTCGAGTGCTGAAACAACATCACAAAAACGATCAACATCTGTTGTATCGACTTCGATGTCGATCGAGTTGATGTTGGCAAATTTCTTAAACAGGACCGACTTACCTTCCATGACTGGCT